>JBCDJJ010000063.1:0-21733 GCA_038747915.1 Planctomycetota bacterium
AAGTCAATCCGTCGCGGGTGCCACTGGTGGCTTGCCCACCAGTGCGAACGCCAAATCCCTTGAAAACAGGCGGGCCAGCCCCCAGTGGCACCCAAGTCCCGAAGTCGGTCGATCCACCGCTGAGACTGGCGAGACGAGTTGACTTGGTCTGCTCTAGTTGTGTCGGAGGACGCCGAGTGCGACGGGCCGGGTCACCACTGGCCATTGCTGCAAGTCTCGGTGTGATTGTCTTCACGCCCGGCCACGCCTCAAGCGCCGAGCCAGCCCCGCTTGGTGTTGACCGGCCGTACTTCGCGCTCGAGCGCCCGATCGATGTCCAGGTCACCGTCCCTGGTGGCAACGCCCAGAACACCAACCTCGAACTTGCTGTGCTCGACGCGGGCACGGCGCGGACGCTCGCGATCGCGCCCGTCGAGCCGGGCGTCGCGGCGATCGGGGACCTGTTCCCGGTGCTCTGGACGCTGACCCCGCCGCGCGTGCTGCACGTGCAGCTCTACGCGGATGACGATGCGATCGGATCGTCACTGATCCTCCGGCCACTGGTGCAGCCGCCAGACGATGACACCGATCGGCCGACCCGCCGGCGCAGAGCGGACGACGAGCCCACTCCGCCACCGCTCTCGGGGTATCACGTATCGGTCGACCGCGACCTTGTGCTGCGCACGAACATGGGCGATCTGCGGTTCCGCCTGCGAGAGGATCACGCGCCCCAGACCACGCGCGTGTTCGCCGATCTCGCTGAAGACGGGATGCTCGATCGCACACCGATCTTCCGAATCGGCCACGCGGGCGTCGACGGCCCGCCGGTCTTGATCCAGGGCGGGGATCCGACGCGGACCGGGCTCGGCGGGCCGGGATTTCAGATCGACTTCGAGCCCTCGACGCTCCCCCACCGCTTCGGCACGCTCTCCCTCGCGCGAGAACCCGCCCGACACGACTCGGGTGCAAGCCAATTCTTCGTGTGCGTTGCGCAGGACGGGTGCGGCGAGTTCGACGGCGATTACACCGCGTTCGGCGAGCTGATCGACGGCGCTGCGGTGCTCGATGCGATCGCAGCGACACCCACCGTCGCGAACAACCCCGACGACCCGCGCTCGCCGCGCGAGACGCCGGTGAACGACATCGTGATCGACAGGGCGGAGCTCCGCCCCGCGGCACCGCATGGCGAAGGCCCGCCGGCGCTCACGCCGCAGGACATCCCGCCGATCAACCGGTGAGGCCCGCCGTTCAGGCGGGTGTGTGCGCGAACGCCGCTTCGCCGCCTCTGGCATCGTCAGCGACCACGCCGTCCCGCATCACCTCGCGCCCGAGCACCCAGGTCCGCACCGGCCAACCCCGGAGCGTGACCCCGTGCCACGGCGACCACCCCGACTTCGCGAGCTGGTGCTCGTCGCGGATCTCTCGCTCGAGCCCAAGGTCGACCAGCACCAGATCCGCATCGAAGCCCTCGGCGATCCGTCCCTTGCGCTCGATCGACCACACCTCCGCGGGCTTCTCGCACATCCAGCGCACCACCTGTTCGAGCGTGCATCGACCCTGGTGGATCGAATCGAGCATCAGGGCGAGCGAGTTCTCCACCGCTGGCAGCCCGGACGGTGAATCCGGGTACGCGAGGGCCTTCTCCTCGAGCGTGTGGGGCGCGTGATCGGTCGCGATCACCTCGATCACGCCGTCGCGGAGGGCCTGCCAGAGCGCCGCGTTGTCCTCCGGTGCTTTGATCGAGGGGTTCATCTGGATCCGAGAGCCCAGCCTCGGGTAATCCTCCACGTTGAACAGGAGGTGGTGTGGGCACGCCTCCGCGGTTACCCATGCCGGGCGATCACGCAGAAACTCGGCCTCCATCCCGGTGGACACGTGCAGCACGTGGAACCGATGCCGATACCGCGCCGCGAGGTTGACCGCGCGCCGTGTCGATTCCAGCGCGCACCGCTCATCCCGGATCCGCGAGTGGTCGGCGACGTCGAGCGGACGGCCGGCCGCCTCGGCCTCCGCTCGCACCCGCAACTCGTTCGCGCGGCGGATCGCCTCATCCTCGCAGTGCGCACAGGCTGGAAGCGTCGTCTCCGCGAAGATCGCCTCGAGGGCCTCCTGCTCGTCGACGAGGAGGTCACCCGTCGACGAGCCGATGAAGATCTTGATCCCGGGCGTGCGGGAGGCCGCTTTCAGATCAGCGAGGTTGGTCGGCGTGGCGCCGATATAGAAGCCGTAGTTGACCGCCGAAGTCCGCGACGCGATCTCAAGCTTCTGGTCGATGCCCGCCTGGGTCGTCGCATGCGGCACCGTGTTGGGCATCTCTAGGTAGGTAGTGATCCCACCCGCCGCGCACGCACGACTCCCGTGCGCGATGTCCTCCTTGTGCGTCAGCCCCGGTTCACGGAAATGCACCTGGTCATCGATGGCGCCCGGTATGAGCACAAGCCCTGAGGCATCTACACGTTCGTCATAGCCCGAACCATCGACCCGCCCAATGTGGGCGATCGACGAGTGGTCGATCAACACGTCTGTGCGCTCAATGCCGGTCGGTAGTACGACATCGGCTCCAGTGATCAGCGTTCTCATGGCTGAGTTTC
The DNA here is from genome assembly GCA_038747915.1 of Planctomycetota bacterium. Classification (GTDB taxonomy): domain Bacteria; phylum Planctomycetota; class Phycisphaerae; order Phycisphaerales; family UBA1924; genus JBCDAP01. Next base: position 2,571 of record JBCDJJ010000063.1, read on the forward strand.
TCCGAGGAATGTGAACGGCGCGTCGCCTGATTACCTACAGTGCAGCTCTGGCGGGCACGACCCCGCCCCCGGCCCTTTCATGCTCCAAAGCTCCTCACACACTCCGACGATGTCGCTCGACGAGCGAGACCTCGCCCGTCTGCGCGACGCGGCCGATGCGGTCGTGGAGACACACCGTGCGCTCAGCGCGTTCCTTCGTGTGGGGATGAAACTCGACGAGATCGACAACTTCGTCCGTCTCACGCTCGGCCGCCTCAACTGCAAGAGCTGCTTCTACCGCTACAAGGTACCCGGCTCGCCGCCCTTCCCGAGCTACGCGTGTCTCTCGGTGAATGAGTGTGTCGTACACGGGACCGCCGGCTACTACCGAGAGCCGCTCCGCTCGGGCGATGTGCTCAAAGTCGACATCGGCACCAAGAAAGCGGGATGGATCGGCGACGCCGCGTGGACCTACGTGTTCGGCAAACCGTCCGACGAGACGCACCGCCTCTGCGAGTGCGGCAAAGAGTCGCTCCGCCTCGGCGTCCAACAACTCCGCCCCGGCAACACGCTCATGGAGTGGGCGCGCGTTGTTCAGCGGCACGCCGAGGAGGTGTGCGGGTTCAAGATGATCCGCGGCCTGGGCGGACACGGGTACGGACGGGCCCTCCACGCCCCGCCGTTCATCTCCAACGTGATCCCGAACCATCCGAGCGAGTGGACCGACGGCACCAAACGTCTGGTGCCCGGCATGGCCCTCGCAGTCGAACCCATGATCGCCGTCGGCTCGAGCACCACCGTCACGCACCCGAGCAAGTGGCCGCTCATGACGAGCGACGGCTCCCAATCCGTGCACTACGAGCACGATGTGGTCATCGGTACCGATGGCCCGATCGTGCTGACGGCCGGGCTGCAGGAGATCGAAGACATCATCGATCGGTGAGCGCCGCGTCGCCGACCGCGTGCTCCAGATCCGCCGCCATGCGCGCGATGCGCTCGCTCCACGACTCGCTGCTCACATGCTGCGTGCGCAGACTCTCGGCCCACAGCGGGAACGCCAGCGGTGTCAACCTCGGCGGCCGCTCGATGAAGAGTTCGCGCGGCCCGAGACGTTCGAGCGTCGCGCGGAGACGCTCCACCTCGAGGTGTTGATCCAGCACCTCTCGCCGCGCCTGATCGAGCAGCATGTTGTGGGGGTCGTACTCCAAGAACACATCGAAGAAGAGCTCGCTCGATGCCTGCAACTGACGGTTCGACTTGCCCTGCCCTGGAAATCCAACGTTGATGAGCCCGGCCACACGCGCAATGTCGCGGAAGCGCCGACGCGCCAGCTCGTTGGAATTCAAGCACATCAGCAGATCGTCGAGCAGCCCATCGGTCGAGAGCAGCGCCGGCCAATCGAGTTCGTCCGGTTCGAGCGGCGTGGCCCCCGCGAGTTCTACGCCGTAATCGTTCGAGGTCACACTGAGCGTGATCGATCGGTGGGCCGCGATGCGGTGCGCCAGGAGTGAGCCGAGCCCTTCATGCACCTGACGACCCTCGAAGGGGAACAGGTAGACATGGTGACCCTCGTGCGTCTCGTGCCGCTCGATGAGGAGCTCGTCGCGCGACGGCAGCCGCGACCACGCGCGCTGAACGTCCAGCAGCGGCGCCACCGCACGAAGCTCCGGGTCCGCCGAGGCCTCGGGAGCGCCACGAGAGAGCTGCCGACGGACCTCGTGCGCGAGCAGCGTGCTCAGCGGTGTCTTGCTCCCGCCCCACCGCGGCACAACCCCCTTAGACGACTTTGCACGCCGCACAAAGACATCCATCCCGCGCACGCGGACGATCTCGCAGATCCGCCCCGCGAACACGAACCTGTCGCCCGGTGTGAGCTTGGCGATGAAGCTCTCCTCGATTGTGCCGAGGGTCTTGCCGTTGGCGTACTTCACCGCGACCGCAGCGTCCGAGGTGATCGTCCCGATCGACATGCGGTGTGCGCGCGCAAGCTGCACCGACGCGATGCGATGCACACCCTGCTCGTCCGGCACTACCCGTTGATAGTCGGGGTAGGCCGACAGTGCGGTCCCACCCTTGGTGATGAAGTCGAGCACCCACCCCCATTCGTCATCTGACAGATCCCGATAGGCGTCGGTACACCGGACTTCGTCGAGCAGCTCATCCGGCTCGAAGCCGCCGCCGACCGCGATCGTCACCGCGTGCTGCGCGAGCACATCGAGGGGCTTGCGGCGCGGCACCCGGCTCTCGATGGCCTGCGCCTGCACCGAGGCGCGCGCCGCTGCGAATTCGACAAGCTCGAACGCGTGCGCCGGCACGCACACCACCCGCGAGGGCACGCCGGGACGATGCCCGCTCCGGCCGGCCCGTTGAATGAGCCGCGCGACACCCTTGGGCGAGCCGATCTGGATGACCTGGTCGACCGGCGAGAAATCCACACCCAGGTCAAGGCTCGATGTGCACACCACGCACTTGAGCGAGACGGTCTCGGCGTCGTTCCCATCCGACCCGCTGAGGAGATCCGGCACGCGCCCGAGCCGCAGCGCCTCCTCGACGCGCTGCCGCAGCCCGCGATCGAGACTCCCGTGGTGCAGCGCCACCCGTCCGAGCCAGTCGGGGCGTGCGCGGTTGATCTCGCGGAACCAGATCTCGCACTGCGAGCGGGTGTTGCAGAAGATGAGCGTGGTGCCCGCGCCCTCGATGGCCCGGACCACATCGTCGCGGAGCGCGATGCCCAGGTGCCCCGCCCACGGGAAACGCGATAGGTCGCTCGGGATCACCGTCTCGACGACGACCTCCTTCGGCACCTCGCCAGGGATCAACACCGGCCTCGACGCCGACTGCCCGACCAGCACTTCCGCGGCTTGCTCGACGTTGCCGAGCGTCGCACTCAGCCCCCACGTGCGCACCGAGGGGGTCCATCGTCGCAGTCGCGCAAGGCAGAGCTCGGTCTGCGTCCCGCGCTTGCTCGACATCAGCTCGTGCCACTCGTCAACGATCACACACCGCAGCCCCTTGAACCGCCGATGCGCATCCGCGTGGGACAGCAGCACACTGAGTGACTCGGGCGTCGTCACCAAACACGTCGGCAGCCGCTTCGCTTGCCGCGCACGCACGGAAGACGATGTATCACCGGTCCGCTTCTCGATGGTCCAGGGGAGACCCAGCGCGTCGATCGGCTCGAGCAGTGACTCGACCGTGTCGGTCGCCAGCGCGCGCATCGGTGTGATCCATAGCACACGGATCGGTGGCGGTTTCGGGTGCTCACCGGTGCCCGCGCTGCGGTCCGGTGGCCACACACCGTCGTTCTCGTCGAGCCACTCCGACACCGGCCCGAGCCACACCGCGAGCGTCTTGCCCTGCCCCGTCGGTGCGTGCACGAGCCCCGATCGCCCTGCGGCGTACGCTGCCCACGTCCGGTGCTGGAACGCCATCGGCGCCCACCCGCACCGATGAAACCACGCGTCGAGTCCGGAGTGCAGCGTCACGGCACTGAAGCTTAAAGCACCGCGCAACACCACGCGCATACCGAGTGCTGTGGTCTGAGCAAAGCGAAAGCCACGACATCACTCGAGTCATGAGCCGTTCTCGTGGCCTTCGGATGCCCGCGGCATCCTCCAGACCGCGGCACCGAGCCGCACGCGAGCATGCACGAAAATCATTCGATCACAGAGCGCGGGCAAAGCGCCCGGCGGCTACACCGGGCGCTCACATGAGATGCTCAACCGAGTGGGTCGGCGCGACCCACGCCGATCACCGGCGCCGACGCACGCCGAGCAACAGGCCTGTTGCGGCCAGGGCCGCTGCCCCGGGCGACGGCACCACGCGGATCTGCGCGATGGGCGTCAGCTCGGTGAAGCTCGAGGCCACGACGAAGCCCGGAGCGGTCTGTCGACCGATCGTGCCGTCGATGAAGCTCTGGGCCGACGGATCATTGAAGAAGAGCTGGGCGGTGCCGCCCTGGTCGGTGCCGGCGGTCCCGGCGATCCCCGCGAGGAACGCGGCGCCATCGTCGAGATCGTTCACCTCGGTGCCCGCGTCCCAAACCTGCGATCCGAAGATCGTGATGGTGAACGGCCCCACGAACTCGCCCGCATCGTCGAACACACGGATGCCGGTCTGGTTGGGGTTGCCGATGAACAGATCGTTCGTCGGAACGACCATGGTGGCGAACGTCAAGAAACCGCCGGCACCAAGGCCCCCACCATCGAGGACGACCGACCGCGACTGCCCGCCGAGCACCGGACCGCCGCCGGTGGTCGCACCGTCGATCGAGCCGGCGCTGCCGTTGAACTCAGCGGTGAGCTCATCGGTCGCGCCGAGCTCGGCGACCCGCTCGAGGCCCGAGGTCACGGCTTCACCGGGGTTGAACAGGTCGAAGGTTCCGTCATGAAGCCCGACGAACACCGGCGTGAACGCCGTGCCGTTCTCGGGAAGCAGGTTGTCGAACGTCACCTGGATCTGCTGCGCGGACACCACGCCGGTCGCGGTGACGCACGCGAGCGCAACAACAGCACATCTACTCATAATCAATCCCTTTGCTCTGACTCATGCCATCTGTCTCAATCGGTGTGCGCACGCGCGCTCACCTCGCACGCACAACAATTCCTAGGCGAGAGGGCATATTTCCCGGACTTTGATGTTGCCGCGCTTTTTATGTAGACCCGCGCGTTCGAATCGACCGTTCGCTCCACTCGAGCAGCGAACGCATCGTCGCGAGCGTGTCCGCTTCGTGCGCCTGTTTGTCGTGCCGCCATCGCAGCATCCGCGGGAACCGCAGCGCGATGCCCGACTTGTGCCGACTCGACGCCGCGATCCCCTCGAAGCCGATCTCGAACACCAGCTTCGGCTCCACCGTGCGCACCGGCCCGTGCCGACCGGTGATGTGCGTGCGCACAAAGTGGTCCACCCGCTTGATCTCCTGATCGGTCAGTCCAGAGTACGCCTTGGCGATCGGCACGAGCTCTCCCGCACCCGGGCGTTCGCCATCCCACACGCCGAACGTGTAATCGGTGAAGAGCGAGGCCCGACGCCCGCTCCCCGGCTGCGCCGCGATGAGCACACAGTCCGCGGTGAGCGGATCGACCTTCCACTTGAACCAATCGCCCCGGGTCCGGCCGGTGCGGTAGGGCGAGCCGCGACGCTTGAGCATGAGCCCCTCGACGCCACGCTCGCGGGCCGAGTCCTTCATCGCTTCGCCGCGCGACCAATGGCAGACCGTGAAAGCCTCGCTCACCGCAACCGGTGTGTCGTTGGGTAGCGACCCGACGAGCGACTCGAGCTGCCCGCGCCGATCCTCGATTGGCGCCTCGCGCAGGTCGGCGCCGGCGGCCTCGAGCAGGTCGTACGCCAAAAAGCGAACAGGCACATCATCGAAGAGCGTCGGCTGGTAGTCCACGCGGTTCAGGCGTCGCTGGAGCGCGTTGAAGGGGAGCGGTACCCCGTCGCCCTCGCCCGGCGCACCACGCCACGCCAGCACCTCGCCATCGAGCACCGTGCCGATGGGCAATCCGCGGGCTGCATCGATCAGCTCCGGGAACGCCCGTCCGATCATGTCCTCGCCTCGCGACCAGAGCACCGGCTCGGCCTCGCGCCGGATCAGCTGCGCGCGGATGCCGTCCCACTTCCACTCGCACATCCACTCACTCGGTGGCCCGAGTGCAGCCTCGACCGCCGCCGCATCGCCCTCCACCGGCGAGGCGAGGAAGAACGGGTACGGCCGCGCCGGATCGCCACCCTCACTCTCCGCGGCGCACAACGCCCGCACCCCATCCGCCGACACCTCCCATGAGCCGCTCAGCCGGTGCTCCATCACCGCGGGCTCAACGCCCGCGTGCGCCGCCAGAGCCCGGATCACCAGCTTCCGACCGGCGCCGACGCGGAACGAGCCCGAGAGCAGCTTGTGAAACACAAGCCGGTGCCGACCGTCCATCGTTCGCCAGATGCCCTCCAAAGCGGCACGCTGCTCGCGCTCGTCCATGCGCCGCATGGGCTCCAGCACCGTGCGCACCAGTTCTGCGAGCGCCGGGATCTCGGGCTCCTCCGGCTCGGGCAGCACGAGCGCGATCGTCTCTGAAAAGTCCCCCACCGCTTCGTGGCACTCCGCGATCAACCACTCCGGGAGCGACGCTGCCTCCGCTGCCCATCGACGCAGGTTCGGGTAGCTCACCGTCCGCTTGAACCGCCCGCCGGTGAGCAGCCGGAGCCCCCATGCCGCGTCCTCGAGGGGTGACTCATCAAAGTACGCGCGCAGCGCCGCCACCTTCTCACTCGTCCGCGTCGTCGCATCCAGTGCGTAGTACAGCTCCGCGAACCGCCTCACCCCGCTGTCTCCTGCTCCTGCTCCGCGTCACCCGTGTCGTCGGCGCCTTCACCCTCCCACCGCGTCGGCAGCACCCACGCGTTCACACCATGCTCGTTCAGGTACCGCGACATCGGCCCCACCGACCCGTGCGTTACCCCCACCGAGTCGCACCCGCTCGCCTCGATCGCACCGAGGATGCCCGGCCAATCGGCGTGGTCGGAGATCACGAACCCGCGATCGATCGCCCGCCGCCGCCGCGTCCCGCGGATCTGCGACCACCCGCTGACGCTCGCATCGGAGAACGGGTGCAGCTTGCGGACCCACGGCGTTCCACCGGCCGACGGCGGTGCGATCACCAGCGCCCTCCCCTTGTGCGCTTTGGCCGACTCGACTGTCACCTTCTCCCACGCGGGCAGCACCACGCCCGATCGCTCGTACGCCTCGCACATCGCCACCATCGCGCCATGCACCAGGATCGGCCCGGGCAGCTCGCTCCCCTTCGCATCGCCCGCTGCCTCGGCGAGCATGCGCATCACCCGCTGCGCCTTGCCGAGCGCGTACGTGAACACGATGGCGTTCCGCCCGTCCTCGATGCACCCACGCCACCACGCGAGCACCTCGTCGATGATCGACCACGGGTCACGCCACCGGAAAATCGGCAGCCCGAACGTGCTCTCGGTGATGAACGTGTCGCACCGCACCGGCTCGAAGCTGACCGCGGTCGGGTCGGGCGGGCGCTCGGCACCCGGCGCGAACTTGTAATCGCCCGACGCGACCCATACCTCGCCGCCATGCTCGACCCGCACCTGCGCCGAGCCCAAGATATGCCCCGCGGGGTACACCGAGACCGTGACCTCGTTGATCGCGACTGTTTCGCCCCACCCGAGCGTGGTCAGATCAGCACCCGCTCCGGCGCGCACACGCGTGACGTGCTCGCTGTCTTTCGAGCACAAAATGCACCGCGAGCCAGGATGCAGGTGATCGGCATGAGCGTGCGTGACGACCGCCCGCTCGACCGCGCGCCACGGGTCGATGTGGAAACCACCGGGCGGGCAGTACACCCCGCGGTCGGTCGGCACGAGCAGCGGCTCACGAACGGGCACGCTCGATCATACGCCCGTTCGGATCGTGATTGGGTTTGGAGGAATCTGAGCCGTCGCTGCCCTCGGGTGGCGTGAAGACATCGCGACGCGATTTCTCCACAGTCGTGGATGTTCCTTGTGGAGAAGGCTGCGCCGTCTCTACGCCACCCTGCCACACGGGGAACCGCCCACACGCGCGGGCAGATGTTCGTGAGAGCGGGACGCTCCCACCACCGACCTCAGCGTCTCAACAGTGACGCGGCCTTACCCCTGCGCAACCTCGGGCAAGAGGTTCAGCTCACGCAGCGACTCCACCGGCTCATCGAAGCTGCACGAGCCGAAGCTCACCGCGAAGCTCTCCCGCGCGCTCGCCAGCTGCGCGTTGGTGAGTGGGTTCTGCCGCCACGATACCCCGGTCGACGTGAACTTGATGCCGTCCGGATCCTGCTCTTCGAGCAGCGGCACGATCTCCTCGGCGCTCATCCGCGCCCGCCGGCAGTACGCCGCAGCAAGAAACAGGTTCAAGAACCCGTGCATCACCGCGCTCGCCGAGTCCGCCTCGTACGTCAGCGCGCGCTCGCCGCGGTACGGCATATGCAGCCCCGCGGTCGCCTTGAAGGCCACATCGGCCGCGGAGCACATCGCGATGAACCCCGCCACCGTCTCCGCAGAAGGGATCATGTCCGCCGACACGCCGCCGGTCCGGATCTTCGCGCGCCCGCCCGTGCCGGCGAGCGCCGTCAGCACACCCCGCAGGTCGTACCCCAGCGGAAGCTCGAAATACACCTCGAGCTGCTCGGGGATCCGCCGCATGGCCTTGTCGACGATCGCCGAGCCCTCCGCCGATGCGGTCCCCAGGTTGCACTCGATCGAGTCGATCACGATCAGCCCGGCATCCAACTGCTCCTCGTGGTGCTGATTGAACGCGAAGATGCGGTCGATCGCTTCGTCGAGGTTCTCGAGCGAGACCAGGGCGGAGAGCCGCCAGGGTTCGTCGCCGCGTCCGCGCGGCAGTACCGGCGCCGCCTCGTCCATGAACTCGTCGAGACGGCCGAGCGGCACCACGAATCGGCCCAGCATCCACCGCTGATCGCCGCCGAAGTACGCCGTGTACTGACGCACCGCCTCCGCCATCCCGCACTGGGCCGGCGGGAACAGCCCGGCGTAATCGACAATGTCGGCCATCAGCGTCCGGACGCTCTCCATCGGGCACCTCCGAAGACTCCATCCACCATACTCCACACGGTGAGCGACGCGGAGCCAACATCTCGGATCGACGACGCGATCGGTGGGCGGTCGGTGCTGGTGTTCGAGCGGGGGATGCTGCGGCCGCGCCGCCGCAAGCCTGTGCATGGGGTGGAGCTGTTCCGCATCCGGCTGCTCGGCGAGCTCGCCGCCCTCGGGGTGCAGGTCACGCTGGTGTGCGAACGCTCGTGGGCGCCCAAGGTGCGCGAGCTGGGCGGCGAGGGGATCCGGGTGCTCACCTCGCCCTACCTCGTGCGCGCCGCGCCGACCGGGGCGGTGCTGGTGCATCGGGCGAAGGTCGCCGCTCGGCGCCGTGGCAGGCCGTTCGATGTGCTGGTACTCGGCGATCCGAGCGTGCGGCAGGCCTGGCACGCGGCACACCTCATCGACGCCGGGGTCGCGCACCGCACGCTCATCATGGCCCACGGCCGCGGACGAACCCCGGCGCTCGACCGCCTGACCGGGCGACCATTCGACGTGCACGCGGTCTCGCACCACGTGGCCGAGGAGTTCCGCGGCCGGTTCGAGGGCAACCTCACCGTGGGGTACGGCATCGCGGGGGCGGGCGCCTTCGAGTCGGTCGCGCCGGCGTGCGATCGGCCGCGCCTCGCCGATGAGAAGCTGCGGTGTGTGCTGCTCGCCCGCCTGCCCTCGGTCTCCAAGGGCGAGGACACCGCCCGGGAGGCGTGGCGGGTGCTGCCCGAGTCCGTGCGTGCGCGCGCGGAGCTTCACTTGGTCGGGTATCTCGATCCACCCGCGCCGGATCAGCAAAACCTGATCACGAGCCGATGGGTGCCGAACGACCGCGTGCCCGAGCTGCTGGCCTCGATGCACGTGATGCTGGTGCCGTCGACGAACGAGAGCTTCTGCCAGTCGATGGCCCAGGCGATGCTGGTGGGGTTGCCGGTGGTGTGCTCGCCGCTCCCGGTGCTGGCGGAGAAGGTGGACACCGGCGGCGGGCGGGTGTGCGAGACGCCGGCGGCGCTCGCTGGGGCGATCGCCGAGCTCGAGCGCGACGACGAGCACCGCATGGCCATGGGCCGGATCGCCCGCCAGACCGCGCACGAGCGGTACGTGTGGGACACGGGACGATTCGCACGCGAGGTGGTGTTTCCCGAGCACAAGGTGCGCCGCGACGAATCTTAAATGGCGTGGGGTGGCGTGGAGACGGCGCCCGGCAAGCGTCAAGGCGTGCCGAAGCCCGCGCTCCACCGCCGGAGTCTCGACGACTTCGGCAGATACAAAGGGTGGCCGGGTGATCCATCGGCGTTGCACCGCAGGCACTGCAGCTCGACACCCGCCTCTCTCGCCCACCCTTGCACACGGGCTGCACGCGGAATCGCCCGCGCGAACGCCCCCCAGGCCGCGATCACGGTGTGCTCGGGCCGGATCCATCGGCGCAGGGACTCACCGTTGCGTCGCCCGCACGGAGCGGCCACACGACCGAGTTCGCGCGGCTCGGTCGCGCGGTACGCGAACAGGTTCACCACCACGAGGTGCGCGTGCCCCAGCTCGGCAGCGAAGCCGATGCACCGCCGGATCGTCGGGTCATCGGTGTCCGCATCGGCGGTCGAGGGGTTCAGCATGATGAAGACACAGGACCCCGTGACACCGGAGCGACCTGGTCGGAGCGTGCGGGTTAGCTCGTAGCGGTATGTGCCACAGGCCGACATCGTGGCCCCGCCATCAATGACGCTGGGATGTTTTGGTGGTGCTGTGGTCATGCACCAGCTTCTGGTGCTCGGTGACGATGGCGGGCAGCGACGGGTTGACCCGGTGCGGCGCGACGTATACTCTGACATATGTCAGAGTCTGACAGATCGGCGATCAATCCGTGTGCTGTGGAGTCACGATGACCGAGAAGCACCTGGTGCTCATAAGCACCCTGTTCAACCAGGAACGCACCGCCATGGACGCCATGCGCGAGGCCGAGCGGAACAGCAATATTCGCATCGGCGAGGGGGCGGTGTACACCATGCTCAAGCGTCTCGAGGCGGATGGGCTGGTCCGCAGCACGTACCGCGGCGACCCGGAGCAACGGCGCGGCGGAGCAAGACGCCGGTACTACGCGCTCACAGGGACCGGCGCGCGGGCCCTGACCGACGCCTTCGAGGGCATGTCTCGATCGATGGGTGGTGCGCATGCCCAGTGATCCACGCCGCCGTGCTCTGAAACTGCGAACCGACGAATCATTGACAGCCTTGCGTGCGTCCATGTCGAAGTTGGGCAATGTGCTCTGGCGCGTGCGGACCCGTGTGCTGGAGAAAGTGCCGGTGGACGTGCTGGTGAGCGTGCTGATGTGCGTGCTGGGGGGCGTGCTTGTGGGCGTGGGGTGGGGCGTGTTGGGGAGCGTGCTGGGGGGCGTGCTGGGGGGCGTGCTGAGGGGCGTGCTGGAGGGCGTGCTGGAGGGCGTGCCGAAGGCCGATCCCACTCCCGACGCGAGCCGATCGCGGGGCCGCTCTGTCCTGCGTTGGAGTTGCTCCATCTTGCACTTCGTGACGCTCCTGATTCCCAAGGCCGATCGCGAAGAACAGCTCGGCGATGCCATCGAAGCCATGCACGAAGGCGCGGAAGCCGGGTACGGGCCCGTGAGCCTTGCTTTGGCGTGCCTGTTCCGAGCGTTCGTCATCCTGCGTTGCTCGCTCTTCGGGGTCTTCATCAAGGAGCGGCGGCCGGAGCCACCCGAATAGTCACCCAGCTTTCGCTGCTGATGCTCTCGCGATGCGACAGGGAGACTGGCCCATCAGAGCATTCCACGTCAATTCGTGGCGTGTGCCACTGGTGGCTTGCCCACCAGTGCGAGTCTCGAAGTCCTTCAACACTCAACACTGGCGGGCAAGCCGCCAGTGGCACCCAAAGCCCCGGATCAATCAATCACGCCCGGACGTCAACGATACGAGTTGACTTCACCTGATCGAGCCAATGCGGCTTGTTATCGCTCTGCGTCTGACATGCCGCCCGCGCTACCTCGCCACTCGCCCCCGCGCCGCCCGCCACCACGCCTCGTTCGCTCGGTACCACGCCACCGTCTCCGCGAGCATCTCACCAACGTCCGCATGCCGCGGCGACCACCCGAGCTCGGCGCGGAGCACGCTCGCGTCGATCGCGTACCGGCGATCGTGCCCGGGGCGATCGGCAACATGCTCGATGCGGTCGTCGCCCAGCCCCAGCGCCGAGAGCACCTCGTGCGTCAGATCGAGATTCGAGCGCTCGCACCCTGCCCCGACGTTGTAGACCGCGCCCGCCCGCCCGCGCTCGAGCACATCGAGCATCGCCCCGGCGTGGTCCGCCACGTGCAGCCAGTCGCGCACGTGCAACCCATCGCCGAACACCGGCACCCGCTCGCCCTCCATCAGCATCGTGATGAACCGCGGCACCAGCTTGTCGGGCGATTGACGCGGCCCCATGTTGTTGCCGCACCGCGTGACCGACACATCGACCCCGAACGTGCGCGCGTACGCGACCGCGAGCGCATCGCCCGCGGCTTTGGTTGCGGCGTACGGACTCGACGGGACCATCGGATCGCGCTCGGTGAACCGGCGCGGCGCATCGAGGGGCAGGTCGCCGTACACCTCGTCGGTGCTGCACACGAGCAGGCGGATCGGCGAGCGCGCCGAGGCGCGCCGCACCGCGTCGAGCACGGTCTGCGTGCCGACCACGTTCGTGCGCACGAAGGGTGCGGCATCGTCGATCGAGCGGTCGACATGACTCTCCGCTGCCAGGTGGCAGACCGCGTCCGCCTCGCCCACGAGCGAGCCGACCAGCGCCGCGTCGCACACATCGCCGTGCACGAATTGATACCGCTCGCCCCCAGCCGCCGGTGAGAACTCGGGGTCCGCGGCGTACGTGAGCGCATCGAGGTTGGTCACACGGACACCCGGGAACCGTGCGAGCGCCGCCTCGACCAGGTGCGACCCGATGAACCCGCTGCCACCGGTGATGAGGAGGCGTGTGAACCGATCGCTCATCGCAGGACCCCGGTGACACCCGCCTCTCGCTCGACCTCGGCCCGAACGAGCTCGCCAGCCCGCCACAGATCCTCGGGCGTCCCCGCATCCACCCACGCGCCATCGGTCACATCGTGCTCCAGCGCCTCATTGCCGGCGTACGCGTTATTCAGATCGGTGATCTCGAGCTCGCCGCGAGCACTCGGCACCAATGCGCGGCACCGGTCGAACACATCACCGGGATAGAAGTAGACGCCTAGCACCGCGTGGGGAACACCCGCGACAGGCGAGATGGGCTTTTCCTCGATGCGTACCACGCGTGACGTCGGATCGCCCGCCGAGGCAAACCGCGCGATGCCGAATCGTTCGGGCGCATCGACCGGCGCCACGATCACACGCGCACCGGCACGCTGGTGCTCGAACGCGGCCCGCGAGGGCTCGATCACCCCTTCCGCGACGACGTTGTCGCCCAGCACCACACAGAGCCGATCAGAGTCCACGAGCGTCTCCGCCCGAGCGAGCGCATCGGCGAGACCGGCCGGCGCGGGCTGGGTGGCGATCCGGAGCCGCGAGACGCCAACTCCGCCAAGTACATCGAACAGTTGACGAAACGCCGGCGCGTGCTCCACCCCGGTCACCACGATCACATCGTCGATCCCCGCGCGCACAAGCTGATCGATCGCGCGGACGATCATCGGGCGGTCGTACACCGCGAGCAGGTGCTTGTTCGTCGCAGCGGTGAGCGGGCCCAGGCGTGTGCCGCGTCCACCACTCAGGATCACACCTTGCATGCCGCCTCCGCACGGGGTCAGAGCGGCACTGTACCGAGCGGTCGAGGCACATCACGGTCCGAAATCATGAGCTGAGAAAGCACGCTCGCGGGTACCCTATAAACCGAGCGCCGATGGACACGCACCGCCCGAGCCCGGACCGCCCGTTCTCGCTGCCGTTCCCACCGGGTGCGCCGATGTGGCACCGGCTCGGGTGCCGCGCGATCGAGCGCGTGCTCGACCTCGACGGGCTCAACGAGATCGCAGCCCTCGGTGACACCGACCCACGCGATCTGCCCTACGGTCGCCGTGTGCTCGACGGCATGGGCGTCAGCATCGCGGCCACTGGGCTGCCGAGCCCCGAGCGCATCGCCGGCCGGCCGCTCGTGATCGTGGCGAATCATCCCTTCGGCGGGATCGAGGGTCTCGCGCTCGACGCGGTGTTCCGCGAGCTGCGGCCGGACCTCCTCGTCATGGCGACAACCATGCTCGCCCGCGTCCGGGGTATGCAAGACGGTTTCGTCTTCGTCGACAACCTAAGCGGCCCCAGCGCGAGCCAGGCGAACACCGAGCCGATGCGCCGCGTCATCCGGTGGCTCCGCGAGGGTCGCGCGTTCGGTGTGTTTCCTGCGGGCGCGGTCGCAGCATTCCACCCCGGGCGCCGGCGTGTGGTCGAGCAGCCTTGGTCGGCCATGATCGGGCGGATCATCAAGCGGACCGATGCGTGGGTGCTGCCCGTGTGCTTCGAAGGCCGCAACCGGTGGCCGTTCCACGCGGTGGGCGTGATGCACCCATCACTGCGGCGGTTTTTGTTGGCGAGGGAGCTGACCTCGGCGTGGGGCCGGACCGTCCGGATGCACGCGGGCCCGTTGATCCCACCCGAGCTGTGGTCTCGCTTCGCCGACGGGGAGTCGCTGGTCGGGCATCTCCGCGAGCGCACGACCGGCCTTCGGCCGGCTCGGCCGCCGAGGACCGCGCAGCGCCGCACCAGCGCCATCGTCGCCAAACCAGCCGAGGAGCCCGTGTGCGCCGCAATAGACCCTGCGCGTGTCGCAGAGGATGTCGCCCGACTCCCCGCCGCCTCGCGCCTTGCGGAGAGCAACGGGCTCGAGGTTCACTGGTTCCGCGCCGCCGAGGCGCCCGCGCTCATGCACGAGGTCGGCCGGCTCCGCGAACTCACGTTCCGGGCGGTCGGCGAGGGCACCGGCCGGTCCACCGACATCGACCGCTTCGACGAGCACTACCTTCAGCTCGTGCTGTGGGACCCCGCGACACAGCGCGTCGCCGGCGGGTACCGGCTCGGGCCGACCGACACCGCGGTCGATCGGTTCGGACTCGACGGGCTCTACGTGCACACACTCTTCGAGCTCACGCCCGCGCTGATCGACCAGATCAGCCCCGCGCTCGAGCTCGGCCGATCCTTCGTGGTGAGCGACTACCAGAAGGGCTACGCACCCCTGATGCTGCTCTGGCGAGGCATCGGCGCGTACTGCGCGGCGAACCCGCGCTACCGGCGTCTCTTCGGCCCGGTCAGCATCTCCGCGGACTACTCTGATATCTCACGCGAGCTACTCGTGCGTTTCCTCACCGAGAGCGTGCACCTGCCGAAGCTCGCCAAGCTCATCCGTCCCCGCAACCCGATCAAGACCCCTCGCCGGCACGGGCTCAAGCGAGCCGGCGTCTCGCGCGTGGCCCGGAGCCTCGACGAGGTCAATCAGCTCGTCCGCGAGATCGAGCGCGATGGCAAACCCATGCCGGTGCTGCTCCGCCAGTACCTCAAGCTCAACGCCAAGCTCCTCGGCTTCAACGTCGATTCCGACTTCGGCGATGTCGTCGACGGGCTCATGTATGTCGACCTCGTGAGCGTCGACCAACGGATCCTCGAAAAGTACATGGGCAAAGACGCCGCCGAGCAGTTCCTCGCCGCGCACCACGAGCCCGCCAACGAGCGCATCCCCTCCGGACGCCGAAGCTGATTACTTCTTCGACCACGAGTCGCGAAGCGTCACCGCGCAGTTGAAGATCGGACGCGAGTCACCCGCCGAGCCATCCACCGCGTAGTACCCGTGCCGCTCGAACTGGAGCCGTGCGATGCCATCCGCAAAGTCGCCCGTCCCGACCGACCGCTCGACATCCGAGACCGGCCAGTTCGGCTCGAGTCTCGCACCCGTCCGCACGCGGAGCGAGTCCGCGTTCAGGTTCGTCAGCCAATCCCAATCATCGGGCGCCTCCTTCGGCGCACGATCCGGACGCTCCACCGTAAAGAGCCGGTCGTACTCGCGAACCTCCACCTCCACCGCGTGCCCGGCGCTCACCCAGTGCACCGTGCCCTTCACCTTCCGCACCTTCCCCTCGGCATCGGGCGGCGGCGAATCACCGCCGCGCGTCTGGGGGTCGTAGGTACACCGAAGCTCGACCACCTCACCCGTGTCGTCCTTGATCACTTCCTGACAGGTGATCCAGTACCCGTACCGCAGCCGCACCTCGCCGCCCGGCTTCAACCGGAACCACTTCTTGTTGGGCGGCTCCTCCATAAAGTCGTCACGCTCGATGAACAACTCCCGCGCGAACGGCACCTCGCGCGTGCCCGCCTGCTCGTTCTCGGGGTTGTTCGTCGCGGCCATCCACTCGGTGCGTTGCTCGTCCCCGTGCTCCCCCCAGTTCGTAATCACGACTTTCAGCGGATCGAGCACGCACATCCGCCGCGGCGCACGCGCGTTGAGATCCTCACGCAGCGCGTTCTCGAGCAGCGTGATGTCGTGCGTCGCGTTGAACTTGGTCACGCCCACCGTCTCGCAGAACGAGCGGATCGACTCCGGCGTGTACCCGCGCCGACGCAGGCCCGAGAGCGTCGGCATCCGAGGATCATCCCACCCCGAGACTTTTCCCTCATCAACGAGCTGACGCAGCTTCCGCTTCGATGTCACGATGGAGGTCGGGTTGAGCCGGGCGAACTCGATCTGCTGCGGGTGATGGATCGGCTCGCCCCACTCGCCCGGTCGCCCCTCGTTGATCGCATCGATGAACCAGTCGTAGAGAGCGCGGTGGTCCTCGAACTCGAGCGAGCACAGCGAGTGCGTGATGCCCTCGATCGAGTCCTCGAGCCCGTGCGCCCAGTCGTACATCGGGTAGATGTGCCACGCGTCGCCCGTGCGGTGATGGGCCGTGTTCAGCACGCGGTACATCACCGGGTCGCGCAGATTGAAATTCGGCGACGCCATGTCGATCTTGGCGCGCACCACCCGCGCGCCGTCACCAAACTCGCCGCGGCGCATCCGCTCGAACAGATCCAGGCTCTCCTCGACCGGACGATCCCGGAACGGGCTTGGTGTCCCGGGCACCGTCGGCGTGCCGCGCGCCGCCCGGATCGTCTCCGCGTCCTGATCGTCCACGTACGCCTTGCCCTTCGTGATCAGCTCCACCGCCCACTCGTGCATCCGCGGGAAGTAGTCCGACGCGTGAAGAATGCCCGCCTGGGCATCGGCCTCGCCCGCCCCGGGCCACCGGAAGCCCAGCCACCGGATGTCCTCCGCGATCGCGTCGGCGTACCGCTGCTCCTCCTTGACCGGGTTCGTGTCGTCGAACCGCAGGTTGCACGTACCACCGAAGCGCTCCGCGAGACCGAAGCTGATGCACACCGCCTTGGCGTGCCCGATGTGCAGGTACCCGTTCGGCTCGGGTGGAAAACGCGTGCGGATCACCGAGCGATCGCCCGGCGCCCCCCACTTCCCAGAGGCGACATCCGCCTCCATGATCTCCTCGATGAAGTGAACTGTGCGGGTCGGTTCGGTCTTGGCGGTCTCCGTCATGACCGAGACGATATCGCGGGCCACCCACGCCGCGCGGAAGAACTCGGCCCGACACCACGCAACCCCACAGGCCGAGAGCCCGGCTCTTCACGCGCCGAACGACTCACCGGTCAGACCGGAACCTCCGCGAGCGTCGGATAGTCGGTGTACCCGCGGTCATCCCCGCCGTAGTACGTCGCCCGGTCGCCCTCGTTGAGCGGGGCGCCCTGACGGAATCGCTCGGGCAGATCGGGGTTGGCGAGGAACGTCTCGCCGAAGGACACAAGATCAGCTTTGCCCGCCTCAAGCCGCGCCTCGGCGTCGTCGCGCTGGTACCCGCCGTTGGCCATGTAGGCACCGCCGCCCGCGTCCTGGAACGCACTCTTGATCGCGTCGATCTGAGCCTCGTCACGCTGGCCACCCGCAAACGCCTCCACGTTGTGCAGAAAGGCGAGGCCCAGGCCACCGAGCCCGCGGGCGAGCGCACCGAACGTGGCGATCGGGTCCGAATCCGACATGTCATTGAACGCGCCCGCGGGCGAGATGCGGTAGCCCACGCGGCCCGCACCCCACCCGTCGACCACCGCGCGAGCGATCTCGAGCGGCACCCGCACCCGGTTCTCGAGCGAGCCGCCGTACTGATCATCGCGCTGGTTCGTGCCATCACGCGTGAACTGGTCGATCAGGTACCCGTTCGCGCCGTGGATCTCCACACCGTCGAAGCCCGCAGCCTTCGCATTCTCCGCCCCGCGACGGAACTGCGCCACGATCCCCGGGATCTCATCGGTCCGCAGCGCTCGCGGCGCCGACACATCCACCATGCCCGACTCCGCCGAAACCACCGTCTGTGACGTCGCGCGGATCGCCGACGGCGCGACCGGCTGCTCGCCCTCGGGAAGCAGGTCGACATGCGAGATCCGCCCCACATGCCAGAGCTGCAGGACGATCCGCCCGCCCGCTTCGTGCACCGCATCCGTGACCAGACGCCACCCCGCGACCTGCTCGTCGGAGTAGATCCCGGGTGTCGCCACATAGCCCTTGCCGAGCGGGTCGACCTGCGTCGCCTCCGAGATGATGAGCGCCGCCGAGGCACGCTGGGCGTAATACGTCGCGTTGAGCTCGTGCGGCACATCGCCCGGCTGGGCAGCGCGGTTCCGCGTGAGAGGAGCCATCACCACGCGGTGCGGAAGAGCCAGGTCGCCAGCGGTGATCGGGTCAAAGAGCTTCATCTCGTCGGATTCCTTCGTGGGCGTGGGTGGGCATTAGGTGCAGAGTCGGTGTCGTCTCGCACAGAGCGAATGGACAGAACGAGCGTACTATTTCGAGATGACCACGGTTGCTCTACCAGACGCAACGATCCAATCGCCGATCGGCCTGCTTCGGCTCACCGCCAATGATGGCGCGCTCGTGCGCATCGATCATGTCGATACCCCCGAAGTGGACTCCGAAGTCCACGACAATCCCACGGACGACACGCTCCGCGACGCCATCGAGCAGCTCACCCAGTACTTCGCCGGCGACCGCCAGACCTTCGACCTCCGCATCGCCCCGGCCGGCACACCATTCGAGCAGCGCGTGTGGCACGAACTCCACCAGATCCCCTTCGGCGAAACCAGGAGCTACACCGACCTCGCGTCAGCACTGGGTGATCCGAACGCGGTCCGCGCCGTCGGCCGCGCGAACAGCCGCAACCCGCTCTCGATCATCATCCCGTGCCACCGAGTCATCGGCGCCAACGGCTCGCTCACCGGCTACGCCGGCGGCCTCGACCGCAAAGCAGCCCTCCTCCGGCACGAGGGCGTGCTGCTGGTGTAGCGCACACCACGGACTCACCGTCCCCTCCTGTGCCTTGTGCCGCAACCCAGTGGTGGGAGCGTCTCGCTCCCACGAACACTCACCCACAGACGCCCGGCACCCCGCCGTTAGAGCAGACCAAGTCAACTCGTCTCGCCGGTCTCAGCGGTGGATCGACCGACCCCGCGACTTGGGTGCCACTGGCGGCTTGCCCGCCAGTGTACAAGGGCTTTGGCGTTCGCACTGGTGGGCAAGCC
>JBCDJJ010000064.1:0-21518 GCA_038747915.1 Planctomycetota bacterium
GCCGAGGCCGGGCTCGTGGCGGTGACGGCGCCCGCCTTGGTAGCACAGCGCGTTTTCGTTTTGTCGGGCCCGGTGGTGGGAGCTTTGCGCTCCCACGGCCGAATGCCTGGCATCTCCGGGCAAATGTTCGTGGGAGCGAAACGCTCCCACCACCGGGCCTGACAACACGAAAACGCGATGTGCTCCCTAGGCGAGCGCCTTCACCGCCTCGAGCACGGCATCGGCGTGGCCGGGGACTTTCACCTTGTCCCATCGCTCCGCGACCTTGCCGTCGGGGCCGATGAGGTAGGTGGTCCGCTGAATGCCCATGTAGGTCTTGCCGTACATGGACTTCTCGACCCACACGCCGTACTTCTCAGCGACCTTGGGCGCGGGTTTGCCGTCGGCGCCGGCCGCGTCGTCGGCGAGCAGAGGGAACCCCAGGCCGTGCTTGTCGGCGAACTTCTTCTTGCTCTTCGTGTCAAGGATGGAGATGCCGAGGACCGCGGCATCGAGCTTGCCGAAGGTCGGCAGGCCGTCGTTGAAAGCACACGCCTCCTTGGTGCATCCCGAGGTGTCGTCCTTGGGGTAGAAAAACAGCACAAGGGGTTTGCCGGCGTAGTCGGAGAGCTTGTGCGTGGTGCCGTCCTGGTCCTTGAGGGAAAACGCGGGTGCTTTCTTGCCGGGGTCGATCATCTGGGGCTCCGGTGGTGTGGGTGAGGTGCGAGGGGTGCGTCGCAGCATTCTGGCATGACTCACGAATCGTCGAACCAGCTCGAGATCGCCGTTCGCCGCGCGACGCCCGCGGATGCACCGACCATCCTGCAGGTACACGGCGACTCCGTCCGCGGGCTGGGCGCACCGTACTACCACGCGGAGGTGAGCGACCGGTGGGCGAAGGCGCCGACGCCCGAGCAGATCGAGCCGTTTCAGCGCGCGATCGCATCGGAGGAGGAGGTCATGCACGTGGCGATCGTCGGCGACCGCGTCGCTGGCTATTCGTCGCTGATGCCCGACCCGCAGACGGACGACGAGAATCTCGTAGGGATGTACATCCACCCGAGCGTCGCACGGCGGGGCGCAGC
The DNA here is from genome assembly GCA_038747915.1 of Planctomycetota bacterium. Taxonomy (GTDB): domain Bacteria; phylum Planctomycetota; class Phycisphaerae; order Phycisphaerales; family UBA1924; genus JBCDAP01. The sequence goes on from JBCDJJ010000064.1 coordinate 1,065, forward strand.
GACCGCGCTGCTCTGTGCGCTCGAATCGCACGCGCACCACCTCGGCATCACGCGGCTGAGTCTTCGGTCGTCGATCGTGGCGGAGCCGTTCTATCTGGCGAAGGGGTACCGCGTGACCGGGCGGAGCGAGATCACGGGGACGCCCGGAGCACAACTCGACTTTGTGCGCATGGAGAAGGACATCGGCTGAGTCACACCCCATGGGGCGATCGATCGGCCTTAGTTATCGAGCACGATCCGGTACCGGGCCTTGCCCGCGCGGAGGTGCTCGAAGGCGTCGTTGATCTTGGCCATGGGGAAGTGCTCGGTGGTCGCTTCGATCTGGTGGCGGGCGCAGAAGTCGAGCATGGTCGCGATGGTCGCGGGCGAGCCGAGGGGTGAGCCGCCGATCGAACGCTGGCCGAGAATGAGCGGGAAGACCTGCACCGCGATGGGCTGATCGGGCACGCCGACGGAGATGAGCGTGCCCCGCGGGGCGAGGGCGGAGACGTAAGCGTCCCAGTCGAGGTTGGCGGGGGCGGTGTTCACGAGGAAGTCGAAAGTCCCCTCCGCCTTGCGGATGGCGTCGGGGTCGCGTGAGTTGAGCGTGTCGGTGGCGCCCAGGCTCTTGGCTTCCGCGGCTTTGACGTCGCTCGAGGTGAACGCGGTGACGTGGCACCCCCACTTGCTCAAGAACTTGATGGCGAGGTGGCCCAGCCCGCCGATGCCGACCACGCCGACGCGATCGGTCGGACGCACACCGGCCTGGACGATCGGGTTGAACACCGTGATGCCACCGCAGAAAAGCGGTCCGGCCTTGCCGGCGTCGACACCGTCGGGCAGCTTCGCTGCCCACTCCTGGCGGCACCGCACGCGATCAGCGAAGCCGCCGTGCCGACCAACGATCGTGCCCTCAGCGGTCGAGCACAGGTTGTGATCGCCGCGCATGCACTCTGCGCACGTGGTGCACGAGCCCGAGAACCACCCGAGCCCGACCGTGTCGCCCGGCGCGACCATCGTGACGTGCTCGCCGATGCGTTCGACACGGCCGACCACCTCGTGGCCGCCGACGAAGGGGTACGCGGTCATCCCCCACTCGTTGTCGTGCATGGACTGGTCGGAGTGGCAGATGCCGCACGACGTCACCGCGATCTCGACGTCTTCGTGGCCGAGCTCGTCGGGGAGGTCGTACTCGAGGGGCTCGAAGGGAGCGCCGGCGGATGGGGCAGCGTGAGCGTGGACGGTGGTGGGCATTGGGGGTGCCTCTTTGGGATTCGGGATGCATCAGGCATCAGGCATCAGGCATCAGGCATCAGGCATCAGGCATCAGGCATCAGGCATCAGGCATCAGGCATCAGGCATCAGGCATCAGGCATCAGGCATCAGGCATCAGGCATCAGGCATCAGGCGATCGATCGTATTCGGTTGGTCGGGCGAAGAGGCGGAGGTGGGTGCGCCAGGTGAGCCACGCGATGAGCACGCCAACCAGAGCGCCGACGACCGCATCGGAGAGGTAGTGTGCGACCGAGGCGACGCGCGACAGCGCCGCCAGCGGGATGAGCACCAGGGCGATCGGCACGAGCCGCGGTTCGAGACGCGTGAGCGCGAACAGACCCGCACCGGCGACCGCGGAATGGGACGAGGGCATGCCCAGGCCCGAACTCGACCATCCTTCGACGAACGGGCGGAACGTGTAGTCGAAGAGCTCCATCGGTGGCTCCTTCGGCGGGCGGAGCCGGCGGATGAGCACCTTGAGCGCCTCCGCGGCTGCCCCCGCGAGCGCCACCGAGACGAGCACGATCGCGGCACGGCTGAGCCCATCCTTCATGAGCGGACGGACCGGCCGAGCGCGGTCGATGAGCACGAGCACGGCACCGATCGCAACCCACGGGTAGAGCGAGCCGAGCACGCGGAGAAGACGCTGCCAGTCGAGTTCGGCGAGGTTCTTGAGCGGCAGGCGGTCGTAGCGGATCAGCGCATGAGCGGCGGGGTCGAGCACGTGGGCTGCGCCGATGGCCGCGATGGCGGCCGCGGACCAGATGCCGACCCGCTTCCAGCAGATCGTCGGGTAGGGGCGGGGCAGCCGGTCAGTCATCACCGGTCTCCGTCGATGCGGTGATGGCGGGCACGCGCGTGGGGAGCGATGGGAAACTCGGAGTGACGTAGATCTCGAATCGATCGGACCATCGCACCGGCTCGTCGATGCCGAGCGCCTCCGCCCAGCTCGCACCGGAGGAGCCGACGAGGATCGCTGGCCGGCCGGCAAGACCCTCGCGGTCGAGGCGCGTGTCCTCGAAGTAGTCGTAGGCGGAGGCACGGTCACCAAGCCACGCGGAGCCGCACGAGACGCTCGGCATACCGGGCACGTAGTAGGCCAGGGTGCCGGTGCGCGTGTACCGGTTGGCGATGATGGCGGGCGGATGACCGGTGTCGTGCTCGACCCCGAGCGCGACAGCGTAGACCGCTGCCGCGAGCGCGCGCGGCTCGCTCACGCGGCGGACGAGGGCGTTGCCCGCGAGCGCGGGGATATGGGTGGCGACGACCGCGATCACGGGGATCGCAAAGCCGATGACACCGGCGCCGATCGACCAGTGCCACGCGATCTGGGCGGGGGTCTCGGGGGCACGCCGCAGGATGCCCGCCTTGGGGCGCTCACGGGCCGGGCGCGAGTCCGTGCGCCAGTGGGCGAGCCGGCGGCGCTGGCGGCGGAGCTCGCGCGGGAGGATCCGAGCCACCGGGATCAGCACCGTGATGTAGCCCGCGATGGGCCAGTTGGCCTCGCTCGGCGAGAAGAAGGTGGCGCCGAGGTACATCGCAAAGATCGGGAGTGCTGCAACGACGCAGAACCGATCGAGCGGGTCGAGCCGGCGTCGCAGGGCGAGTGCGATGAGCGCGAGGACCGGTCCGGCCGCGGCAAGCTGAAGGGCCAGGAACTCGAGCGTCCAGAGTGGTGAGTAGCTCGGCCCGCCATCGTCACCGGGTGGTGGCGCGATATCGCCGCCCTCGACGTGGAGGTGGCCGAGGAGGTGGGCGACGGTCGGCCAGTCGTGCTGCGCGTTCCAGAGGGCGACATCGGAGGCGATGTACGCGAAGACGATCAGACCGAGCCCGAGGTCGGAGAGACGCGGGCGTACGCGGTCGATGAGCGCGTACGCCACGAGACCGACGGGGAGAAGAAGAATCGTGAACTTGAAGAGGAAGCCGACCGCGAGCACCGCGCCGAGCGCGATCGCGAGGATCGGCGCGTGACGGCCGCGTCGCCACCGGTCGATGACTTCCCACGCGAGCCACGCCGACAGCGCCCAGCAGGCGATGTAGGGCATGTCGATCGTGGCGAACGCCGCGGTGAGCTGATACGCCGGAACCACCACGACCAACGCACCGGCCGCGATGGCGATGCGCGCACGGCCGGTCGCGCGCCACGCGAAGCCGGCGAGCGCCAGCATCGTGAGCACCAGCGCAACAGCGGACGGCGCGCGCACGATCCACTCGGCCACGCCGGACTTCGGCGCCGCCCACCCGATCGCCCCCTCCGCCAGCTCGATGGCGCGCGCCACGCCCGGGCCCTTGGTGTAGTAGCTCAGCTCGTGACGGCGCGACCAGTCCCAGTACTGCGCCTCGTCGCCGGTGAGCGCGAGCGGCAGCAGCGCGTGGAGGCCGAGCCGCGCACCGATGAACGCCACCCCGAGCATGATCGTCGTGGGGAGCCACGACCCGATCGGGTCGCGACGCACTGGCATCAGAGCTGGCGGTATCGACACGGCTCAGTGCCTGGCCAGCTTGTGGAACTCGATGGCGAGCGGGATCACCAGCGCGACCAAACCGCCCCAGAGCACGAACAACCCCGGCGTGCCGTAGCTGTGCGCAAGGCCCTGGCCGGTGCCGATCAGCACCACGCACGCCAGCGTGGGGAAGAAGGCGAAGAGGTACGCCGGCACGGGCATCGCCATCGGCCGGCGCAGCGCCACCACCGCGGACAGCACCACGATGAAGAAGCCAGCGACCGACGTCGCCATCCGCTCGTGACGCTTGGAGTGGATCTCGAGGATCAGATCGGCGACATCGCGCTCGAGGCGCTTGGCGGCCCGCTCGGTTTGCGGGTCGGCCGAGCCGAAGCCCGCTGCGACGAGCGGCTCGATGGCGCCCGTCTCCGGCTCCAACGGCTCGCCGGTCGCTGCGAGCGTCAGGCCGCCTCGCGTGAAGACCGAGACCTCGCTCGGAGCGGCATCGTCGAGCGCCTCGCCGGCCTGTTCGCCGCGGAGCCAGGCGAGGGCGGTCTCGCTCGGGCCGTCGTGGCGCCAGGTGGCGACGTCGCGGAGCTCGAGGATGAACTCGGGGGAGGCTGCAGGGTCGTCCTGCGAAGGCACCGCGAGCAGATCCGCCGCCTGGAGATCGGGCGTGCGGAGCCGGCCCGAGGCCGCGCGGTGGAGGATGAACTCGTCGCCCCGGCCGGGCCGCACCAGGCGGATCTCGCCGGTGCGCTGCGGGTCGAGCTCCCACTCGGGCGGATCGGCGCCGTCGATGGGCCGGAGCCCGCGCGCGAAGAGCGCGTGCTGCTGATCGAGATCGGCACCCGCGCGAACAGCGAGGGCATCCCGGGCGAACTCGATCACGCCCCCGACCTCGGGGTGCAGGGCCAGCGCGATGCGTTCGACAGCGCGCTCCCGGGTCAGGCGGCCCTCGAGGGCACGGGCGGCGCGGTCGATCGGTTCGATGGCGCGCGGCGTGACGAGCGCCTCGCGGAGCTCGCGCTCGCTCCGGAACTTCGGGTCGTCGCGGAACGAGCCGGGCACCCGCATGCGGCGGGTGAAGATCGACTGCGACTCGAGCTGCCCCTCTTCGGTGCGGCCCGACGCGCGCTCGAACTCGAACCGCAGCTCGGTCGCGGCCTCGCCCGGTACCTCGTAGATGAACACGTTCACCGCGTCGGCCGTGATGTACCGCAGGTCGCCGCCGGGGCCGGGCGTCTCGGCCGCGAGCACACCCTCGAGCCGCAGGGCCTGAGCAGCGCCAGATCCCTCCGGCGGCACGAACTCGAACGACCGCTCGGCGAACACCTCGAGCCCGTTCGCATCGATGTGGATCGTCTGGCCTCGGTTCACCGGCGCGATGAGGGCCCGCGTGATGTCGCGGCGGACGAGCTGCTCGGCTTCACGCAAGAACGTCGGCACGATCGTCGTGAGCAGGGCGTAGAGGGTGCCGCCGACGATCAGCCCGAGCAAGACCGCGGGCACGAGCAGGCTCCGGTGCGAGACGCCAGCGGCCATCGCGGCCGAGGCCTCGTTGTCGGCCGTGAAACGGTGGTAGGCGATCGTCGTCGAGAACCCCGCGGCGAACGGCAGGGCGAACTGGAGCATCGGGATCGCCAGCAGCCCCATGAGGACGAGCATGTCGCCGAGCGCGATCTTCTGGTCGGCCAGGGGCTTGATCGACGCGGCGAACGCGATCGTCACGACCAAGCTGACAAGCGTGACCACCAGCACACGGACCGCGTCCGACGTGATCAGTCGCCACAGCGTGCGGGGCAGGGCCGGAGGGGTCGGCATCGCGTCATCCTCCCCGGTCACGCGCCGCCGAGCAACACCGCGCGATCAGTCGAAGAACCACGCGGGCAGGTCTCTGGCCAAGCCGGAGCGATCTCGCTCCTGCGGCGCGGGGTCCCACCGGCCCGCCAGCATCCCCTCGATGGCCTCGTTGATCTTCAAGCGGATCTTGCCCAGGTCGAGACGCGAGAGATCGATCGAGCCACGCTCGCCGGTCGGGGCGAGCCAGTACTCCGCGACGCCTGCGGGCGGCTCATCGGGATCAGTTCCAAGGAGGTGCGGCAGGGCGAGCGCGTAGATGCCGAGCTGCAGATCGCTCGCCACCGGCTCGAGCAACCGCTTGGTGGCACGACCGGTCTTGTAGTCGACGATGCGCAGCCGGCCGTCGGGCAGTTGATCGATCCGGTCGAGCTTGGCGGTGAACACGTGGGCGTGCCCGGCGTGCTCGTAGGCGAACCGGACGGTCCGCTCGACTTCGAGGATCTGGGCGCCATCGTGCATCTCGAAGGCGGTGCCGGCCTGCGTGATGGCCTGCTGGAGCTCGTCTTCATCGAGCACCTCGCCGCGGCGGAGCTCGCGGTGCATGCGATCGGTGATCAGGCGGGCGACCGTCTCGGGCGTGGGACCCGGGCGGCCCTCCGATTCGGCGTCTCGGATGAGCTCGTTCACACGCTCCATGCCGGCGTGCACGAGCGTGCCGGTGCGCAGCGCGCGGCCCGGTGCCTCGTCGAGTCCCAGCACGAACCGCACGTAGAACGACCGCGGACAGGTGAGGTACGCGTTGACCTTCGTGTAGGTGAGGTCAAGAGGCGGCTCGAGCGGACGGACGAGGTGCGGCCCCGCATCACCCGCCGTGCGGGTGGACACCCGGCGGAGCCGGAGCGCATCGGCCTCGGACAGCTCGGCGCGGTCGAGGGCGCCCGTGTCGCCACGCTCGATCGCACCGACAGCGGCAAGGAGCTGCGCCGCCCGCGCGAGTTCACGCGTCGCGATGCCGATGTCCGTCTCGTCCGGCGGTGCCGTCGCGACGTGGTGTAGCGCCGCGTCCGCGATGGCGCGTGCCCGCGCCCGCTCGACTTCGAGCTCGCGCACCAGCCCGGCTCCGGCCAGGGCCTGGTGCTCGGCACCGATGGGCGGTGTATCACCGGGTGAGGCAGCGGCCAGTACCTCGTCTTCTGTGCGCTCGACAAGACCCAGGGCTGCGCCGTGCTCCTGGAGTTCCCAGAGGTACTGGGTGGAGGTGCTCTTCTTCGACTTCATCGCCCTGGCGAGCAGATGCAGGCACCGGTGTGCGCGCGTCATCGCGACGTACATGAGGCGGCGTTCCTCGTCGTCGCGGTCCGCGGGTTCGACGCCGAAGCCATCCGGCAGGACCGGCTCGTCACCGGTCCGTTGGGTGAGCGGGAACCCGTGACCCGGCCGCACGCGGGGGATGAAGACGGTGTCAAACTCGAGTCCCTTGGCCCCGTGAGCAGTGATCACGGTCACACCGCCCGCGCCGTTGCGTTGGTCGGTTTCGTCCTCGAGATCGTCGAGCGATGGGGCCGCGAGCGACGCGCGTTCGTTGGGATCGAGCGCCGCGAGATGCCCGAGCAGCTCCGCAACCCCACCCGGCGGCTCAAGCACCGGCTGAACAACGCGCGCATACCGCAGCAGCGCCACGAGCGAGCGCACACGTGCAGCACGTTCGCGCGGATGCCGAGGCTCGGCGTGTGCGACGCCGGATCGCCGGATGACCTCGTCGACGATCACGGATGCTGGGGACGACGCGGCCTGCACGCGGAGTTCGACCAGTGCGGCGCGCACCGAGCGCGCCACGAGCGCCACCGGGCCATCCTGCGACGACAACCATGCGAGCCACGTGACACCATCGACCCGCTCGCGCGAGCGGAGCCAGATGGCCTGCGACTCACGGAGCGACGCCGGGTCGAGCGCAAGCGGCGGTCGCGCGAGCACGCGAGAGACCCACGCCGGCTGATCCTCGTCGACGATCAGCTCGAGCCACGCGAGCACATCCTGCACGGCGGCGTCATCGCCCGGCGCCTCGCGGCGGCGGCGATCGACCGGCACGCCGCGCACCTCCAGCTCGGCCGCGATCTCGTCGGCAAAGGTGTTCGTCCGGCAGATCACCGCGAAATCGGCGTGCGTGAGCGCCGGATCGTCGGCTCGGGCCTGCTCGATCTCAGCCGCGATGACAGCGCCGGACCGCGAGTCGTGATCGACCAGCGTCGCTGTGAACACGCCCGGGCCGGCGGCGCCCGCGGCACGGAGCGCTTTGTCGGGGTCGAATCGCTCGCCCGCGCGCTCGATGAGCCGCTGACCCGCGTCGACGAGGTTGGCGCGCGAGCGGTAGTTGTCGGTCAGCGCGATCCGCTCGATGGGCCCCCACTGGTGCTCGAAGCGCGCGAACGCCCGCGTGTCGGCGCCGCGGAAGCCGTAGATCGCCTGGTCGTCATCGCCCACGACGCACACATCGGGTGTGCCTCGGGGCGGGAACATGGCGTCGAGCAGGGCGATCTGACCGGCGTTGACATCCTGGAACTCGTCGACCACCGCGTGGCGGAGCTCGGAGCGCACGATCGCCGCAACCTCGGTGTTCGTGCGGAGCAGCGTGATCGGCCACGTGATGAGATGATCGAAGACAAACGCGCCGCGCTCGAGGCATCGGCTCTCGAACGCCGCGAAGAGCTCCGAGAGGTCGGCGAACTCGTGCTGGCGCGCGCGCTCGGCAACAGCGTCGTCGTCAGATGCATCGGGATCGAGCCGCTCGGCCCACGCACCCGCGTACGCGCGCGCCTCTTCCGGTGTGCGCGCCGCGTGATGCGCCGCCGCGATGAATCGCCAGCTGCGGTCGATCGCGGACTGCCACCGGTCGGCGGCGCCCTCGGGGAAGAGGGCGTGCTCGGCGATGAGCGTGCGGAGGAGTCGGCGCCGCTCCGCCGAGTCAATCAGGCGCCGCTCGCGGGGCACGCCCAACCGATCGCCGAAGCGGGCGAGCAGGTGGGCGCCGAACCGGTGAAAGGTCCCGAGACGAACCCGCTCAGCGATCTTCACCGAGCCGAGCGCCCGGGCGAGGCGGTCTCGCATCTCCTCAGCGGCCTTCACGGTGAAGGTCAGCGCCACGATCGAGTGCGGCTCGGCACCCTCACCGACCAGGCGGGCGATCCGGGCGGTGATCACGCGTGTTTTGCCCGTGCCGGGCCCCGCGAGCACCACGAGCGGTCCCCGAGCATCCACCGCCCGCCGCTGCGCCGGGTTGAGCGGGATCGGCGCCGAGGTCATACGTGACCACCCGGAGCGGTACCCGGAGCATCGGCCGAAGCGAAAAGGCTCACCAGACAAGTGTACGCCTCGTTAGACTCCGCAAGGCGAAGGTGGAGCCCCTGATGAGCAACGAACAGCCCGCTGTCCGCGTCGACATCGATGAGCACCACACGACGGAGGACGGCCCGGTCTTTGTGGCGACCGTCACCGGCCGCATCACCGTGGGTGAGACAGAGCGATTCTCCGAGTTGGTCGCCCCGCTCACGCAGCACCCGCCGGCAGCGGTCGTGGTGGACTGCGCCGGGCTCGACTTCGTCAGCTCCGCTGGCATCGGCGAGATCATCAAGCTCGAACACGCGACCCGGGCGCTGCACGCCAAGTTCTTTCTGATCAACGTGCAGCAACAAGTGCTCTCCACGCTCGTGCAGAGCAAGCTCGACGAGATGATCCCCATGTACGACTCGCTCGAGCAGGCCCTGCTGCACACCGACCCGAGCTGACCGAGCGATGGCGCGCACCACCGCCGATGATTCGACCGGGCCGCGGCCGATCCGCGTGCTGTTCGTATGCACTGGGAATATCTGCCGGAGCCCGACCGCGGAGGGTGTGTTCGCCCACCTCGCGGCCGAGCGCGGCGCCGGCGAGCGCTTCGTCGTCGACTCGGCGGGCACGGGTGGGTGGCACATCGGGAGCCTGCCCGACCCGCGGACACGCGCGGTGGCCGAGGCGCGCGGCGTGCCGCTCACCTCTCGAGCTCGTCAGCTTGAACCCGCGCGCGACTTTCCAGACCCAGCGACCGATCCGCGCGGTCGCGGTTTCGACCACCTGATCGCCGCGGATCTGGATCACGTCGACCACATGGTGCGGCTCGGCGGGCCACGGGAGCGGATCTCGCTGCTGCGCGCGCACGATCCGGCGCTTCACGGGCGGCCGGAGGTCGAACTCGAGACGCCGGACCCCTATTACGGCGATGATGCCGGGTTCGAGCGGTGCTACGACGTGATCGAGCAGGCCTGCCTGGGCTTGCTGAACACACTGCTCGATTCGGTGGACGCGCGGTAGCGCCTCGTGCATCGTGAGGTCGTTTGGCTCGGTGGTAGGGTAAAAACGGTACAGCCGTCTCCACGGGAACAACACCGTTCGATGAAGGGACATGTCTGACAGTTTCAACGCGTGGGTTCGGTGTGTCGGTTTTTGCTGCGGATGGATCTGATCCGCACCTCCGCGAAGTACAGATCGACACCTTCCGGCCGTTCTTCAAGGCGAACAGTGTGACGGGCGAAACCGCGCCGGCCATGATCCGACGACGCTTGCACCGGGTATCACCCACCGGCCGATAGCCCGCACCATGCTGCCCGGTGGGTACTCCGGCAACAAAACCCGTCGTGGTCTCGGCCTGCTGCTCGTCGTCCACCGATCAGCGGGCGGGGGCCCGACGCCCTGGATGTCTCTTCAACGCCGTCACCGATGTCTATGCACTGCACAGCAAACCACCAGTGGCACCCACGGCAGATGGACTTGGAGCGGACTACACGGCGGGAGGTTGACCACCCGCGCGTGCCGGTGCTGGGTCGTCGGGCCCGGTGTCGGGACCCTTTGCCTCGCGAGGCTCTCCGCCGCTCCGCCACAACCGGATCAGCAGCACGCCGATCCCGATCAGCAGCAGCGCATCGGCCACGTTCGAAACGTACGGCCACACCGCGGTCCCGCCGCCCGGCCCGGGCAGGCCGAACGGCATGTTCACGCCGGCGAGCGGATGCAGGAAGTCGCGCACGCACGCGTACACCAAGCGGTCGTAGAGATTCCCGACCCCGCCCGCGATCACCAGCCCGAGCGCGATCTGGGTCGCCAGGTCGTGCCGGTGGACCGACCGGGCAAACACCGTGATCGCGACCGCTGCCGCGATCACCGTGAAGGCCACAAACACCCACCGCTTGCCGGCCCCGATCCCGAATACAGCACCAGGGTTCAGCACGAGGGTCAGCTCGAGCCCGTACGGCACGAGGACCGTCGAGTTGTGCACCGGGATGAGCTCGGTCTGGGCGAGCGGGGGGATCGGCCGGCTCTCGACGATCGGCGGGATCGGACCACGGATGTTGAGGTCGAGGCCGGTGGCCTTGCGCGCGAGCACCGCGTCCCGGTGAATGTGCACCGGCTGATCAGCAAGGTGCTCGAAGGCCAGATGCTTGGTTGCCAGATCGAAAACGACACCCAGGACGATAGTGATCAGCAGCACCGCCCACGCGACCGGCGATCCGCCGGCGCGGTCACGCGTCGTCGTCGTCATCGTCGTCGCCGGCATCTTCGGTGTCGTCGGCGTTCGCGCGGAGCAGGTGCGGGTTCTCTTCGATCATGCGGGCCGCCTCGATCGAGTACCGCGCCCACGGCGTATTCTCGAGCCGCTCCTTCTTAATCGGCTTGCCGAGCAACTCGCAGATCCCGAACGTGCCCTCCTCGATCCGGCCGAGTGCATCCTCGATCTCGCGGAGCAGCCGGCGGCCGCCCGCTGCGAGGTTGAGGTTGAGCGACTGGTCCGCGGTGTCGGAGCCCTGCTCGGCGATGTGCTGCGGCATGTGGCTCAGCCCGCCGCCGCCCGAGGCGAGCGCCTCGGTCTCGAAGGTGGTGACATCGCCCAGGATCTCGCTGCGCTTCGCGCGGAGCACCTCCCGGAAATGGTCGAGCTCTTTTTTGCCGAGCGGCGACTTCTTGAGCTTGCGGTACTTCGGCGTCTCGGTCGCGGAGGCGGATCGCGCCGCGACGGGCTGCAGCCCCGCGAGGGCCGCGAGCTTCTTGGCGGCCTCGGCACCGGCGTTGCTCTGCTCGCCGAAGACCCGGCGGAAACGAGGGGCCGCGGGGCCCTTGGCGTTCTCGGAGGCACCATCGGCGGTCGGCGAGGCGGCTTTGGTCGAACTCTTCATGGATGTGGTCTTGGCGCTCGTGGGTTTCTTCTTCGTGCTCTTCGACGACGAGGAGGACGACGACTTCTTCTTCGTGTCCTTGCTCGACGCGGCTGTCTTTTTGGACGGCCGGGAAGAAGTCTTCTTTCCACCAGCGGCGGGCGCCTTCTTCTTTTTCGCAGTTGACGTCTTTTTCTTTGTTGTGGTCGTCGACGTCGTTTTCTTGGTCGTCTTTTTCTTGGAGGACGACGACGATGACGACGCGCTGGACCCGGTCTTCTTCTTCGTTGTCTTCGTGGTTTTCTTCGTCGTTCGCTTGGCCACGGTGGGTCCCACGTCGGCTGTCACGGCCGTTCGATCCCGGCGCACTTCCTCCCGCCCAAACGGCGAGAAACGGGCGAGCGTAGCACGAACAAAGCCTGTCAGTCAACGTCGAGCATGCACGAAATCACCCGGCCGCGGGCAGCAGCTCCACCGGATCAGCCCGCCGCAGCGGTCGTCGGTGCCTCGACCGACGGCTCCTCGGCGATCTCGCGGAACGCGCCGAGCGTGCGGAACCGGTCGTACCGCCGGGCCGGGAGCGAGGCCCGCTTGAGTCGGCACAGACGATCGAGCGTCGGGGTGAGCCACTGCTCGATGGAATTGGCCGTGTCGCGCGGGGCGCGGTGGGCGCCGCCGATCGGCTCCTTGATGATCTCGTCGACCACGCCGAGCTTCTTGTTCCGCTTGGCGGTCAGCGCCAACGCCTCAGCCGAGGCCGCGTTCGACTCGGGGTTCGACTCCTTCCACAGGATCGCGGCGCACCCCTCCGGCGAGATCACCGAGTACCACGCGTGCTCGAGCATCGCGACCTGGTCGGCCAGCGCGATCCCCAGTGCTCCTCCAGAACCGCCCTCGCCGATCACCACGCTCACGATCGGGGTTTCGAGGCGGCTCATCTCGAGCAGGTTCACCGCGATCGCCTCCGCCTGGCCGCGTTCCTCGGCACCGATGCCGGGATAGGCGCCGGGCGTGTCGACGAACGTCACGATCGGCAGCCCGAACTTCTCAGCGAGCTTCATGCCGCGCAGCGCCTTGCGATAGCCCTCCGGGTGCGCACACCCGAAGTGGCACGCGACCTTCTCCGCCGTCTCGCGCCCCTTCTGGTGCCCGACCACCAGGCACCGACGCGAGCCGAGCCGAGCGAAACCGACCACCATCGCCGGGTCGTCGCCGAACCGCCGGTCGCCGTGCACCTCGCAGAAGTCCGTGAAGAGCATCGCGATATAGTCGCGAGTCTGCGGGCGCTCGGGATGCCGGGCGACCCGCACCGTGTCCCACGCCGAGAGGCCCGCGTAGATCTTGCGCAGCATCTGCCGCTGCGTCCGTCGGAGCTGCTTGATGTCATCGGCGAGATGACCGCCCGCTTCATCGTCCGCGGACGCTCGCTCGAGCTGGGCGAGTTGCTCCTCTACTTCGAGCAGCGGCTTCTCGAACTCGAGTCGGTAGGTGGCGGGCATACGTGGACGGTTCCTTGGTGTACCTTCGACGGCGAGACGACGAGTGTACGCGGCACAGCGCCGCGCGAGGAGCCGGTGGTGACGCGTGAGTTCGCGGTGGTCGGAGGCGGGAACATGGCTCGGGCGATCGTCGCCGGCGCGGTCGCGTCGGGCCGGTTCGCCGCCGAGGCCTTCACGATCGCCGACCCGAACGCCGAGAAACGTGCTCCCTACGCCGAAATGGGCGTTGCCACGGTCGAACACGCCTCGGCGCTCCGAGAACCACTCGAGCGTGGGGCGACCCTCCTCGTCGCAGTCAAGCCCCAGATGTTGACCGCCGCGGCGGCCGATGTGCCCATCGTCGGTCGCCGCGTGCTGGTCTGTTCGATCCTCGGCGGGGCCACGATCGACATCGTCGCCGGAGCCCTGACCGGCCCGCTCGGCGCTCCGCCAGCCGTCGTCCGCGTGATGCCCAACACCCCCGCGCAGGTCGGTGCCGGGATGAGCGCCCTTGCTGTCGGCACCGGCGTCACCGAGGAAGAGGCCGAGCTCATCGACGAACTCTTTCGCTCGGTGGGTGAAACCGTGCGTCTCGATGAGCCGCAGATCGATGCGTTCAGCGCGGTCATCGGGAGTGGCCCGGCGTATGTCTTCCTCTTTGCCGAGTGTCTCGAGCGCGGTGCGCACGCCATGGGCCTGCCCGAGGCCGCGGTCCGAGGCATGGTCACCCAGCTCCTGATGGGCTCGGCGCAGCTACTTACAGCGAGCGCCCCGGAGGACCCCGCGGTGTTGCGCCACGCGGTCACGAGCAAAGGTGGCAGCACCGCCGCGGCGCTCGCGGTGTTCGAAGAGGCGAGCTACGCCGATGTCGTGGTCCGCGCGCTCGAGGCGGCACGGCATCGGAGCGTCGAACTCGCCGAGGAGGCTGCGTCGTGACCAGTGCGACCAGCGCGGGTGCGATGCTCGCGGCACTCGCGACCGTGGCGTCATGCGCCGCGGTCACGACGTCCCCCGAGCGCCCGGTCTGTCGCGCCGAGCTGCGCTCCTGGGTGGTCGCGCTCCGCGGCCGGCACCTCTATCTCGATCTCAGGTGCGCCGAGCCGTTCGCGCATCTGAGCGGTCGGGTCGAGTACACCGAAGCGCGACTCCGCCAAGGGTGGGTGCCGCAGCCGGGGCAGACTGCCTCGGGGCCCTTGATCCGCATGAGCCGGTCGGCGCACCTGCGACCGCCGCCGTCGATCGGCACCGAGGACAACCGCTTCGAGGCCGAGTACCGCCTCACGCTCGCCCAGGCCCGGTGCCTCCAAGCCGACCGGCTGTACACCGAGCCGTACCGGTTGGTGGGCACCAATTCGACCTCCGCCCTCCGCGCCGCCATGGAGACGTGCGGGTGCGCCCTGCCCGAGCACGTAGTCGCGAGCGGCGGGCTCCTCGGCGAGTTTCCGGGCGTGTGGGCCGACGCCGGACCCGAAGTCTCGTCTCAAGAATGGGCGTTGTATGGGTTTCCGGGCGGTCCGACGCCGATTCCCTCACGATCTTCTGCGAGCCGCTCGCCTCGGCGTCGATCGATGGTAAAGTGTTTCACCCGTCGGCCAGGGCCGACGATTCAGCGAGTGAACACGACATGCCGTCAGGATCGACGAAATCACCCATTGTGGGCAGGGCGATCGAAGTGAAGCCCGAGCCCGGTCTTGCCCCCGAGCCGCCGTCGCCCCGCCGGGCTGCCCTCGAGCACCTGGCCGAGTCTTTCGGCGTCATGCCGCAGTATCTCGACGGCACGGTCGTCCGCCGCGCGAGCGACGACGGCCTGGCCCGTGTGCTCGCCGCCCTCGCGGGCGAGCACATCGCGATCGATCCCGGTGTCGCGAGTGGTGCGTCGCTCGAGGCGGCGGTGCGTGAGCGCCTCGCGGCGCTGCGGCGCCGGTGGCTCGAGCCGGTCACGGTGTCGTGGCTCGACGAGCCCGCAGCGATCCCTGTGATCGATATCGACAGCGCTCCGCGTGCCCTCCGGCTCACGCTCTCGATGGAGGAAGGCGCCGAGCACACGCAGGATGTCGACCTCAACGCCTGCGCGCGCATCACCCGTGTCCTTCGAGACGGCGAGGATGGCCACCTCTTCCTCGTGCCGCTCCCGCCGGATCTCCCGATGGGCTACCACCGCGCGACGATCGAGTGGGGCGACCGCACCGCGTCGACTGTCGTCCTGCGCGCGCCTCGGCGGTCGTACCGCCCGCCCGAAGCGTCCGGCCGCGCGAGCTTCGGCGTGTTCGCGCCCACTTATGCGCTCCGAAGCGAGCGTGACACCGGCATGGGCGACCTCACGGACCTCCGCTCACTCGCCGCGTTGGTGTTCGAGCGTGGCGGCTCCATGCTCGGCACGCTGCCGCTGGTCGCGACCTGCCTCGATGGCCCGCTGTTCGACCCGAGCCCGTACGCGCCGATCAGCCGGCGATTCTTCAACAAGCTCCTCATCGACCCCGAGCGCACCGACGAGTGGGGCGCGTGCGAGGCCGCCCGTGCGTTGATGGACTCGCCCGAGTGGCGGGCCGAGCGCGATCGGCTCCGCTCGAGCGATCTGGTCGACTACGCCGCCCAGCGAGACCTCCGGCGACCCGTGCTCCGCGCACTCGCCCACCACTTCTTGACCACCGGTGGTGCCGACTCCGAGCCGTTCCGCGACTACGTCGCAAGCGTGCCCGACCTCTGGGACTACGCACGATTCCGCGTGAAGCTGGCCCACGAGGGCACCGGGTGGCCCGCCTGGACCGATACGCGGGTCGATGACATCCCACTGGATCACCCCGATGTGCGGATGCACGCCTACGGGCAGTACGCCTTCGGTGCCCAGCTCGACGCGATGCGACACGAGTTCGCTGAGGCCGGCGGGTTCATGTACCTCGATTTCCCGCTCGGCGTGATGGCCGGCGGCTACGACACCTGGCGCCACAAAGACGCGTTCCAGCTCGACCTGACCGTTGGTGCGCCGCCCGACGCGGTGTTCGATCACGGTCAGCTGTGGGGCTTCCCGCCGGTGCATCCCGAGCGGATCCGCGAACAGGGGTACGCGCTGCTGCGCGAATCGGTACGCCCGTTCATGCAAGCCGCCGACTGCCTCCGCCTCGACCACGTGATGGGGATGCACCGCCTGTACCTGACCGTCGACGGCATGTCCGCCCGCGATGGTGTGTACGCGCGGTACGACTCCGAGGAGCAGCACGCCGTGCTCAACATCGAGAGCGTGCGGCACCGGTGCCAGCTCGTCGGCGAGAACCTGGGCATGGTCCCGCCCGAGGTGAACGAGGCACTCGACGAACACCGCTACTCGAGCATGTACGTGGCGCAGATCTTCACCAAGCCCAAGCCCGCCACGGCCTTCGACGAAATCCCCCGGACCTGTGTCGCGAGTCTCAACACGCACGACATGCCGCCATTTGCAGCCTGGTGGGAGGGCAAGGACATCGCCGACCTCCTCGCCCTCGGCCTGGTAGCGCCGGCCGACGAAGCGAAGAAGGACCGCGAGCGCGCCAAGCTCACCGAGGCGGTCGGCCGCTTCCTCGCCAAACGCGGCCTGCTCGACACCATGGGCCCGCTCGATGCGAACGCCGTGATGCACGCGGCCACCCTGTATCTGGCCGCGTCTGACGCGGAGATCCTGCTGATCAACGCCGAGGATCTCTGGGGGGAGCGCGAGTGGCAAAATGTGCCGGGCACCTCGACCGAGCACCCGAACTGGCGCCGCCGGTGGTCCACCACCATCGAGGCGATGCGGGCCGATCCCTCCATCGCCGATCTGCTCGACCAGGTCCGCGATGCCCGCACGGGCGCCCTCGCGGAGCTCGCCGACGCCGAGGATTAGAGGGTTCCAGATCAACCCGTCGCGGGTGCCACTGGTGGGCGAGTGTTCGACGAAGGGACACGCCTGAGAGTTTCAGAGCATGGGCCCGATGTGTGGGTTTTCGCTGTGGACGGATCTGATCCGTACCTCAGCGAGGTACAGAGCAACACCATCCGGACGCTGGGGACCTGGACACTTTGGACGGTACGGGTACGCGTGAACCTTGCGTACGCCCCAGCCGAACCGGTGCCTGGCGTAAGAGTGTCGGCCGGTGATCGGACGGGACATCTGGATCGTGGTCGTCGCGGCGGAGGGAGCCACCGGTCGCCGGTGTCTCGGCTGATGTGGCAGCGTCTGCACGCCTCGGCGACCGAGAGGTAATGCAGCCGAACATGTTCGATGAACGGTATGCGGAGCATCCGGACATCCACAGCTTCCAAAAGGGCATGACGCACCTTCCTTCGGTCGGCACACCATGCCCCGAACTGTCAGGCAGGTCTATGCACTGCACACTTGAGCACCAGCGCGAACATCGAGGTCTTCAAACCCTGGCGGACGAGCCACCAGCGGCACCCAATGGCCAGCACACGCCGGCCAGGCGGCTGATTGGGTGAACATGGGCTGACTGAACCCACTCGAGCACGCGCCGGCCTCACTTGCTCCGCAAAGGCAGCATCTCTTCCTTTGCGCCCGAGACAAGCAGCTCGGCACACCGCTCGGCGTACATGATCGCGCCCGCAGCACCGCGCGGGTACAGCACCAGGTCCTGCCAGATGTCCTGGCTCGCGTGGTACTCACCCTCCTGGTAGAGGCGGACCGCCTCGGCGGTCTTCTCGATCCACTCCTCGACCTCCGCATCGCGCTCATCACCGTGCTTCCATCCCACGACCTCGGCGATCTTCTTGCCCTTGGTCTGTCCGACCACGCGGATCTTCCCGATCGGCCGCCAGTGGATCCGCTCGACGAACGTCGGGTCGGCCCGCTCGATGGTCTCCTGGGTGATCAGATAGTCGGCGCCGAACTGCTTCGCTGCGGACTCAAGCCGGGCCGCAAGGTTCACCGCATCGCCGATGACCGTGTAATCGTTGAGCTTGGGCGGGGCGCCACAGTCGCCGACGATGACCTCGCCGGTCGACATCCCGACGCGCATACCGAGCCGTGTGAAGCCGCGGGCCTCCTGCTCGTCGTTCACACGTTCCATGACGTCGAACAGGTGCACACCGGTGCGGAGCCCCGCGGTGACATCATCACCGGTCGACGTCGGCGCACCCCAGAAGGCCATGATGCCATCGCCCAGGAACTTGTTGATATAAGCCCCTTCGGCCATCATCACCTCGGCGATCTCCCGAAGGTAGAGGTTGATGATCCCGACGATCTCCTGATCGCTCAACGATTCGGAGACCGCGGTGAAGCCCGCAAAGTCGGTGAACACCGTGGTGATCTCGCGCGACTCACCGGCCATGTTCATCAAGCCAGGGTTCTCGACGAGGATGTCGACCAGCTGGGGCGAGACACGAGCGGCGAACTGGGCCCGGATCGCGGCTCGCTCGCGCCTGAACTGGATGGCGCGATAGGTCGTACACCCGAAGAAGGCCGAGGCGATGCTGATGAGCGGCGTCGCGAGCTCGAAGACCGTGTTGAAGACATCGAAAGCAATCACGTTGAACGCGACGACACCGATCGCGAACGACAACAACACGATCCATGCGCGCTTCGGGGCAACGAGTGTCGACGCGACCGCCGACAGCATGCCGAGCACCACCGAGAGCGCGACTCCGAGCCAGGGCGGCGTCGATCGCAGCAAGTGGGACCGCACTTCGGGATCCGCTGCGGTGAGCACGCCCTGCGCCATCGCGGCGTGAGCAGTGACCCCCGGGGTTTGTTCGCCGAGCGGGCTCGGCGCGATGTCGTAGAGGCCGCCGGTCTGCATGATGCCGATGAAGACGAGCTTGTCCGCGACCGCACGCCGCGCTTGGTCCCAGAGGTTGGCACGGGCATCCAGCACGCTGCGAACATCACTCCATGACACAATGAGATTGAGATTCGTGATCTCATCTGCGATCTGCTGGTCACCTCCGGACTCCTCCAATTCAGCGATGAGGCCTTTGCGGTAGTCGCGTACCTCTTCGATCGTTGCACCAAACAACCTTGTCTCGATCTCTGCATCGACCTGGTCGACGAACGCCTGCGGGAGAGGCCCAACCGGTGTATTCCGGAGCTGAGCGACGAGCTCGTCATCTCCGACCAAATCCGCTGAGATCGCGGCTGCAACTCTCCGCTGCGTCAGAAAGTCCTGCCACGGCTCGATGATGTCAACGATCGAGATCACCCGGTGTGCCTGCATCCAGATGGGGGCATCCGCAGCGTCTCGTTCCGTGATGGTGATCGGATCCCCACGGCGGGGTAGCCACGGCACGCGCATATACCCGTCGTTGGATAAGGGCACATCGCAGAGGTCACCGATCCTGTAGCTCGTGGCATACCGTTCGACTGCTGTCGGATCGACGCCGAGATAATGAGCAGCGCTCGCGAGCCCAAGTGCCGGCACACGTTGACCGTCGTAGAACCGCGCCTCCGCCTGAAACTCGTGAACATTGCCCGCCGAGCGACGCTCGTCGAAGCTCACCATCCCAAGTGAATACGCTGCCTCCCTTACCGCGGAAATGGGATCTATTCGTTCAAACTGGAACGGTGGATCTTGCTGTACGCGTTGGAGATCGTCGGGGACCGGATCACCGCCCGCCTGCTGCCACCGCCGCCATGACGCTCGTGTCGTGGACTGTTTGAGTTCGTTGAGACGCTGCGTGCGCACGCCGATGATCACATTGCCGGCGTTTGCAATCGCGTCCGCGAGATCATCGTCATCGCTGCGCGCGACGAATAGTCCCTCGAGCTCCTGCCCGGTCGCAAGCTGACGGAGGTCTTTCGCAGGCCGCCACTCCGGGAACGCTTCCTGTTCGTAGATGAGATCGAAGACAATCGTGCGCGCACCGAGCGCGTCGAGCGCACGGATCGCATCGGCAATGACCGACCGGCGCCAAGGCCAACGCCCCAGTTCCTCAACCGCAATGTCGTCGATCGCCACGTGCACGATCTCGTCGGACGGCGGCGGGCTCAGCGCGTTGGCGTGCCGGATGCGGAGGTCGTACAGGTCGTACTCGAGCTGGCGAAACGCGCCGAGCAGACCGAGCACCACCACCGCCACCACCAAGACACCGCCCACCCCGATCGAGCGGCGGGCGTCGGTGGTGTTGAGCTGCGCGATGAACCGGAGCAGGCCCACGAGCCCACTGTACGGCGCCCGCCATCGGGCGCACATCGGGACGTCGCATCACCTGGTCGGGCGGGCATCATCGAAACGGATCTGTGTCGTCACACCGCAGATCATTAAAAAACCGAGCCGACATTCAGTGGAATGCCGGCTCGCGGAGGAGAGAGAAGATGCCAGAGAGACGTCC
>JBCDJJ010000065.1:0-20867 GCA_038747915.1 Planctomycetota bacterium
CGCCGAAATCCGGCTGAGGGATCTCTATGGCGAGGGGTTCGAACCCATCCTCAGCGCGCATGAGCTTGAGATCTACGAGGACACCGAAAGCTCTACAGGCCGGTGCATCCCGAGGCCAAGCCGACCGGTCGAAGCTCCTGTAGACTCTTTGTCCACTCGCGGCCCATGCGTGGCGTTGCCACCCCGGCGGAGACGAGCCAATGCGGACGATTCTTCTCGGTGTGTTCGCTGTCCTGATCGTGATGTCAGTGATCGCGCGGACCGTTGTCCTCCCGCAGCAGCGATCGCTGGAAGGCCTCGTCGACGCGTACTTCGCAGCGGGTGATGCGCCCCAACACCCCGATGTTGCAGCGCTCGTGACGAGCTTCCGCGATCGCGTCGAATCGGCAGGGCTCCCCCCGATCGAGCGCTTCGCCGATGTGCTGAACCTGCCCGACACTGGGGATGCCGGCGAGCTGAAATCCGACTACCGCGCCCTCTTTGCGCGCCACTACCGCGAGCAGACGGGCACCTATCTCACGGGTGTGCCGCAACTGGTCTGGTCGACCGATGCCAACCCGGCGCGCGAGGTCCAGATGGCTCTCTTCCGAACCTGGCACCTTCGCAACTACGGCGAACCGGTCGACATCGTCACCGACCCGTCCAACCGGCAGCTCACCAAGGCGATCGTCCAGAGCGTGGCGGGCGCTGGGCCCGACATCATCGAGTACTACGGCGCCGCCGATCTCCACAGCCTCGTCAACGCCGGCATCGCCCTCGACATCACCGACTACGCCGAGGAGCACGGGTTCAACGTCGAAACGGTCTTCCCAGCGGCGCGCTCGAGCATCGCTGTGGAGACCGAAGAGGGTGAGCTCCGTCAGTACGCCTACCCGTGCAACGTGGGATACGGCGTGCTCCTGTACCACCGCGACATGTTCCGCCAGGCGGGCGTCACCGCGCCGAAGCACGGCTGGACCTTCGACGAACTCCGCGAGGTCGGCCAGAAGGTGATGGAGTCGCCCAACCTCACATCGCGCCCGCGCTTTGTGGTGATGGGTGTGAGCAACTTCGACGCCGCCCTCGCCTCTGGCGGCCGTTTCTTCCCCGAAAGGCTTCGCACGCATTCGATCTATAACAGCCCGGAGTCCGCGACCGGGCTCCGGGCCTACCAGGATCTGATGTACCGCCACGGCATCATGCCCAAGCCCGCTGAAGCTGCGAGCATGTCGGCCAGCACGCCCGGTGGCTTCGGTGGGAATGCGACCGTCTCGGCGCCGGGTCTCTTTGCGCAGAAGTCCATCGTGACATACATCGGTGGGCGCTGGGAGTACGTGACCTTCGCGATCGCCAACCGCGACCGGGTGATTCTGCCGGCGATCGAGCGCCGCCTCGCGGAGACCGACGCCGACGCCTCGGAGGCAGCGCTCCTGCGTTCGGCCCGGGATGTCATGGCCCGTGATGTGCTGCTCCCCCTCTCCCAGGAGCAGCTCGACGCGGTGCATGCCGCTCTCACACCCGAAGACCGAGCTCGCATGCTCGACATCGGCGTGGCCCATATTCCCACGACCACCGGCACGCCGTACTACCAGACCGCTGCACGCGGCGCCGTGGTCAACCGCGCGCTCAAGCGCGACGATCCCGAGCGACTCGTGTACGCGATGCGTTTTCTCGAGTTCCTGGGCAGCGAGGAGTACAACGAGCAGATCAACGGCGCGTTCGACTCGATCTGCGGCCGCATCGAGTACTGCGTCGATGCCGACGGTGTCTCCGGTCCGCCGGCGGCGCTCCCCGGGCTCGAGGGCTTCGACTCGCCGGTGTTCGCCGAGGTGATGCTGCAGTACGCCGAGGGCTGGCAGCTGTCGCCCTACATCGGGCGTGGCCGCATGTCCACGCTGGTGGAGGAAGTGCTCGAAGACGTGCAGAGCAACAGCATCACGCCAGAAGTGGCGGTCCACCGGATCGAGGAGAACATCAACCGCCAGATCCTCGCCAACATCGATCGCGACGAGCGGCTCCGTGCCCAGTGGATCGCGGAGACCGGTGGTCTCGATCCCGATGACATCCAACCGGGTCTCCGCGACTCGAGCGGCGAGGTCGTGACGATTCGTCAGCAGATCGAACAACGGATGAGTCAACTCTCCGCCCGGGCGACCGCGTCCATATTCCACGGAGGAGATCGCGGCCCATGACCGTTGGTTCCACCCGCTCCCGTCTGCTCTTCGCGCTCGCGTTTCTCCTGCCGAACCTCCTGGGTTTTCTCGTGTTCACCGCGGGCCCGGTGCTCGCATCGTTCGGCATGAGCCTGACCGATCTCTCGATCGCCAAGCACAACTTCTATTCCGACGAGCAGGTCGAGTTCATCGGCCTCGAGAACTACGAGAACATCCTGGTCGGCCCGGAGAGCCAGCAGTTCTTCTGGCCGTACTTCGGCAACACCGTCTTCCTGATGCTCGGCATCCCGCTGGGCATCGCCGGCTCGCTCGCCATCTCGCTGCTGATCACCGCGAAGATCCCGCCGACCAAGACCGCAAACCGTGGCGTGCTGTCCGCGATTGTGGTCGTATTGACGATCGTTGCTGCGTTCGCCGTTTGGCACGCGACACAACCGGGCGACAGGCCGCCCGGTGAAGAGCTCGTGCTGAGCGTCGAGTCGGGGCTCTCCGACATGTCGACGTGGCAGGTGGAGCGGCTCCGCGCCGTCACCGCCACGCTCGCCACGATCGGTGTGGGTGTGCTGGCGATCCTGGGTCTGACCGTCGGCTCGCTCTTCTTCCGCACCGCCTTCTACCTGCCGAGTTTACTCGCCGGTGTGCCCATGTTCCTCTTGTGGAAGACGCTCTACCGGCCCGACGGTGGGCTGATCAACGCGGTGCTCGATCCGATCATCGATGGCACCCACGCCGTCGTTACAGCGACCCCGGCGCTGCTGTGGCAGGGGCTTGGTGTGCTGCTCGCGCTGGCATCACTCGGCCTCGCGGGCCGATCGGTGTACACCGGCGTCGAGCGGGTGATCCACCGCGAGGCGGGCGCCTCCAGCTTCGTCGGTCGGCTGGTTCTGGTGCTCACCATGCTCGCCATCGCCGGCGGGCTCGTGCTGGTGATCTATCACCTGCCGGCGTCCGCCGCCGCCGCCGCTGCGGAGGGCACGCAGGGTTTCAACCCGCCCGAGTGGCTCGTCTCGACCACATGGGCCAAGCCGGCGCTCATCGTCATGGGCGTGTGGCTCGGCGTCGGCGGCGCCAACATGCTGCTCTACATTGCGGGCATCTCCAATATCCCGCCCGAGCTGTACGAGGCCGCCGATATCGACGGCGCCAACCAGTGGCAGCGGTTCATCAACGTCACCTGGCCCCAGCTGGCACCCACGACCTTCTTCATCGTCATCATGAGCACCATCGGTGGCTTGCAGGGCGGCTTCGAGCAGGCCCTGATCATGACCGACGGCCTCTACGACACCACCGTGCTCACCTATTACATCTACAACCTCGCCTTCGAAGACGAGTTCCAGCTCGGGCTCGCCTCGGCCGTGGCATGGGTCATGTTCGCCATCATCTTCACGATGACGGTCATCAACTACCGCTTCGGGAGCAAGCTGACCAATGAGTAACTCCGGCAGCACGCTCACCACCACGCCGCACCGCGGCCGCACGGGGGAGACCATCCTCCGCATCACGGCCCGCGTCGTCGGCTTTGTGATCCTCGTGACGCTCTCCGTCACCTTCGTCGTGCCGTTTCTCTGGCAGGTCATCCTGAGCCTGTCGAGCCTGGCCGATGTCGACCGCATCGCCCTCCTCGGCGTGCCCCCAACGGTGCATCCCGAGAGTTATGTCCGCGTCTTTGAGATCGTCGCCTACGCCAAGGCGTTCTTCAATAGCTTCTTCATCGCTGGGTGGGTCACGCTGCTTCAGGTGGTCACCAGCGCGATGGCCGCGTTCGCGTTCAGCCGCCTCCAGTGGCCCGGCCGCGACCGCCTGTTCTTGCTGTATCTCGCCACGATGATGATCCCCGGCGTCGTGCTGATGGTGCCGAACTTCGCGCTCATCCTCTCGCTCGGCCTTTTCAACACCTACGCCGGCCTCATCATCCCCGCGGCATTCTCCGCCTACGGCACCTTCCTGCTCCGCCAGTTCATGCTCACGATCCCCAGCTCGCTTGACGAGGCCGCAGCGATCGACGGCGCGGGCCCCGTCCGCATCTTCCTGGACGTCATCCTCCCGCTCACCCGACCCGGCCTGATCGTGCTGACGATCTTCACCTTCCTGGGTAACTACAACTCGTTCTTCTGGCCGCTCGTGCTGATCAAGGACGAGAACCTCCGTACGCTCCCCATCGCCCTCCGCGCCTTCGACACGACCTACGGCACCGACACCCCGGCCCTGATGGCGGCCAGTCTCATGGCCATGATCCCGCCGATCATCATTTTCATCCTGTTGCAGCGGTACCTCGTCAAGGGCATCCAACTCGGTGCTGTCAAAGGGTGACACCGCTCGTGCATACGACATCCACCGGTGGCGCTCACCCCTGAACGCTTCGAGTCAACCTATCTGGGTGCGGGCGCCACCGCCGTGTCGCCGTCCAAGCGAATGTGCGCCGCGTTCTTGCTCGAATCAAAGAGGTACCCACCAACCTCCCCATCCATGTGCAGCAGCAGGGCGGCCAGCTCGTCACCCTTGAGCCGTCTCTGTGGCCGCACCCGCTCGCCCTCGTAGCGTGCAGTGTGGCTGATGCGCACCTCATCGATCCACCCGTTCATGCCATTGCGCCATCCGGACCACCGGGCATCGGCCCCGATCACAAGGGCGCCGCTGCCGAACTGCACGGTCCCCGGGTTCTCCGCGTCATCCACAAGCCGGCCGTTCACGTACAGCCGCGACTCCTCGCCGTCGAACACGCCAGCGAGGTGGTGCCACCGTCCCGGCTCGAGCGTCTCGCTCTCGTCCGCCGAGACGTCGAACCATCCATCGCCCGTGCGCACGTAGAAAGTCGGACGACCCGACTCGAGCCAGAGCCCGTACGCGCGCGAGCCGATCACCCCGTCGCGCGCGTCGAACGAGTCCGGCCGGATCCACGCTTCAACCGTGAGCGGTCCGGGGAGCACCGGAACCGATGCGAGCGCCGTGAGCCCTGCGCCGTCTCCACTGAGTTCGAGCGCGTGGTTCTCGTCAGGAGTAGGGGGTGCCGGCAGCACCAGGCTGCCCGGAACGGTCGTGATCGTCGGCTCGATCGGGAACCGGGCGCTGTCCGTGATCATGTCCATGCCCAGGTGCAGCTCGAGCGGGCGCAGCTCCGCATCCACCGTGTTCGCACCGCGATGCACACGAAACGAGACAGACTGAGACGCACCCCGGTCAAGACGCCCGTGGAGATGGTCCGGCGTCACCCGCCACCGCGGATCGTCGCTCATCAGCGTGAGCTCGAAGTCGGCGGCGAAGCTCGTCGGGTTGCTCAGCCCGATCGTCACAATCTGGCTCGTGCCCGACTCCGCGGACACCTCAAGCGGCGAAGCAAACGTCGGTACAAGCGCAGCAAGATCCGAGGCCGCCTCCGACACCTTGCCGGTGATCGCACGGACATCGAGCACCTCACCAACCGGGATTGCCGACAGCGCGATCTGATTCTCCCGAACCGTGACCATGTGAAACTCATGCAGGAAGCCGGCCTGTGGCACGGTGCCACGCTGATGACCGCCGACGGTCGCGAGCGTGATGTACTCGATCCCGTCGCGCGGGTCGGATCGCATCCGGTGGATGTGCCCCGCAAAGCACGCCGACACATTGCCCGCCTGCACCAGCAGCCGATGCACACGGTCCCAGTCCTCCCCGTACCCGCCGCCGATCCACCGCGGGTGGTGCAGGAACACGAAGATGTGGTCGGCCTCGGCGTGCCGCTTGAGCGTCTCCTCGAGAAAGGCGAACTGTTCGCCGCTCATCCGCTGAAGCTCGGGCTCGCGGAAGCTCTTCTCCCCGGTTGAGCGGTCACCCTCGTCGCTGTACAGCACGATGAACGCCGCATTCTTGTGCGAGAACGAGTACCACAGCGGGCCGAAGTGCAGCTCGTAGTTGGCCTCGTGCTGAAGCAGCGGGCTGTCCGGGCCGCGCCAGTACACGTCGTGGTTGCCCGCGACTGGGAACCACGGGCACAGCAGCCCGTTCATCACCTCCTTGTACTGGTGCATTTGTTGAAGCCACCCGGACGTCTGGTTGTAGCCCTGGATCATGTCGCCGACCGTCATGACGAGATCGGGCTCAAGCAGGTTCACATCCGCAACCGCGTCCGCAAGGATGTCGATCCCCTCGTTCGGGCCGCCCGTTCGGTCGCCGAATACTGCGAAAGTGAACGATGTCTCGTCGGTTGGGAGCGCGAGGTGGGCAGCGTTGTGACGTGTGGTGTGGAACCGCTCCTCGCTTGCCGCTTCGGTCGGATGATCAGGATTGTGCGCGCGTGTGTGCCGGTCGTGCGTGACCGGGGCCACGGCGTCGTCCTGGGCCATGGTGGGTCCGCCCGTTACACCGATACTGATCACGAGGGCGAGTACTCGCACGAGGGACACGAAGGCCGTTGTGTCTTGCATCAGATTCGCTCCAGAGTCCAGGTGTTCGGGCAACTGCTCGCGAGTGTTGCAGCGGGTTGCATGCCGGCCTCGCAGCGTACCGTCGCGATCCGGTGACTCAGCACGCACCGCCTGCCGGATCCGGCGGGTGCTGGACGTCCGACAGAGTTGGTGCAACCACGCGCACTCGCGTGCGTGGCATATCCCCAGCGCGGTACGAATTTGCACACGCGTCTCAACGGCACCACCGCCATTCGAGACGTATCCCGAGTCGCCACAGCACGATGGCAGCAGGGGCGCGATCGCGCGCGGCGTTCACACACACCGCGTTGCATCGACGTGTAGCGTCTCGTAAGTCGTGGCGGATCAAATAGATATTTATGTACAGACCGGTGACATATCGGGAATCCAACAAATTTGTGTGAAGTCGATGTAAAGTTAATAGCACGGCCCGGAAGAGAAATCGGCATCTAGGGGGAGGCACCGGTGGCATCGCCGAACGCGAACACATCGGTGGGCATCGTTCCCCGCAGGATGTTCAGACGGGCCTTCACACAACGGCAACATGTATAGATGAGTGCTTGTGCGGCAGCCGATCGTCGATACTCTTCGGCCGGATGGCCCCGCTCCCAGGTAGGTTCGCGGAATCGTGGGCACAGCTGTCGTCTAGACCACCTGTCCCGGAGTGTTCATGCGGATTCGAGGCAACCATCACGGATTCACCCTCATCGAGCTGTTGGTCGTTGTCGCGATCATCGCGCTGCTGCTGGGCCTGTTGGTGCCGTCTGTGGCCAAAGCCAGGGCCGCGGCGCAGCGGATCTCATGTATGTCCAATCAGCGGCAACTCATGATCTCAGCAGCCATTTACGCGCAGCAGCACGACCGGGGCGTCTTCCTGCCGACCGAAGACGGCGGCGATGACGACCTGTGCTACTGGACGCCTTTCCTCGAGAACGCCGAGGCCGCGGTCTGCCCCGCGACGGACAACGTCGTCCGCAACGATGTCAAGCTCAGCCTCGGCCAGACCTGGGACGGCACCGAGATCGTCAACAACACCGACCGCCTCCGTGGCGCGAACGCGTACCAGCACGAGGTGCATGTCGACCTGCAGGCCTCGGCCGCACTCGGGCAGCTCTCGTCGTCCAATCTGACCCGGGCCAGCGTGAGCCAAGCAGGCAAGGCCTACGGCTGGGAGCTCCGCGGCACGGGCCACAGCTACGAGACCTTCTCCTGGTACGACAACACCAACCAATCCGCGGAGGTGGGGCAGTCGTCCGGCGTTGGGGAACTCGTGGCCTACCCGGATGGCTGGTACGACCGCTCGATCGGCAACACCCCCAACTGGCAGCAACGCGACCTCGAGCCGGGCGATCCGCTCTACGACGTTGATAGCAACCGAAACCGATCGCTCATCCGGATCCGTGAGCAGACCGGCTTCTACTCGGGCGGTGTGTCGGCGATCGGCCCCTTCGGCATGATCAAGACCGATGTCAACGTCCGGATGCCCAGCCGGACGCTCCTCACCCTCGACAACGACCGCGGCAATAGCGAGACCACGGGCGAGGACGGCAGCGGTCTCAACACCCGGGTCCAGATCAACAACTGGCCCGAGCCCTGGGACAACCACGGTGCCGATGGCGTCGTGGTCGGTTTCGTCGACGGGCACGTCGAGTTCCAGAGAGGCATCCCGCTCATCGAGACCTATCTCTACAGCCGTCACCTCGCCGCTGGTGTGGTGCCGATGGCGATCTCCGAGAACGAACTCACCGCTCGCGACATCCGACCCGGCCAGAACTACTTCCAACCGGTGCCCTATCACCCGCGTCTCGTCCAGGAGTCGCTCGACATCGGCCAGAACAATATCCCCTGGTACCGCTTCCGCGACGATGGAGACCGACAGCAGGTGCAGTGACAGACACGACGCGGCCCCATCGAGGGGAGCCGCACCAGCCTCGGCGACGATGACCTCGTCGCCACGGCATTGACAGCGTAAAGAGAGTGATCGAGCGCACATCAGTGTGAGCAGCATGGGCGTCGCCCCGACGGGTGCTGCGGTCGTTGTGCCATCGCGCTCACCATCGGTGCGGGAGAGACTGCTGCATCGAAGACAAGGTGATCGGTACACGGGCCGGTCCAAGCCGGTGCGCTGTTCTTGCATCAAGAGCCGCGTGCCTTGGTGTGTGAAGCGGGCGGTCGTCGTGCGGCGACGTCGGCCGCCCCTGCCCGGGTTGCGTGATCCGGGACCCGTTCGCCGCAGCGTGGTTTGTTCGGAGATCTTGTTATGCAGAGTCGATGCACCAAGCTTGCAGCGATGGTCGCTGCGCTCGCCGGCGCCAGCACCTCGATGGCCCAGGTGTCCCCGCCCAACATCCCTGTCGGCGCGGTCATTATCTCGGAAATCTTCTACAACCCGGCCGGCGATGAGAGCCAGTCGGAGTTCGTGGAGCTCTTCAACGTCACGAACCTGCCCGGCAGCGGGTTTTCGGCGACGACGTTCGATCTCGCCGGCGCGTCCATCAGCGACATCCAGGACCAGGGCCTGCAGCTCGGCGACGCCTTCGACTCCTACATCCTCGCCCCGGGCGAGGTTGTGATCCTTGTCGACCCGACCGAGTTCGAGGACGACGACAACGTCCGCATCGGCTCGCCCACCGCGCCGGTCCAGCGGGTCGACATCCTTGTCCCCTCGCCCACCAACGGCTTCGATGTGGCCGGCTTCACCGAGGCCGACTACGCGCTCTGGCTCGGCAACCAGGTGCTCGGCCGCATCCTCTTCGTTGAGGATCTGCCGGCCCAGGCCAACTCCGGCTCGGCCTCCAACGAGACCACCGAGATCGCCAACATCCCCCGCGGCGACAGCCAATTCGGCCCCGGCATTCTCGGCGACCAGTTCTCGATCGACATCGCCAACTACGAGAACGCCACCGGCGGCTGGCCCGACCCGACGGTCTTCCCCGGCCTGCCGCCCATCTTCCAGAACTTCGGCGGCCAGTCCATCCAGGTCCGCGGCGGCGCGCTGAACTTCATCGAGAACGACATCGGCTTCAACTGGGTCGGCGCTTCCTTTGCCCCCAACACCGCGAGCTCCGGTGATCCGCTCGACGACCCCGCGACGGGTGTGGTGCAGGGCGTCGAGGTCATCATCCCCTACCGCCTGAGCCCCGCGGTCGATCGCGTCACCGGCACCCCCTTCAACGACCAGAACGACAACTTCATCCAGGACTCGTCCGACGAGAACACGCTGTTCGTCTTCGACCCTAACGGCGAGCCAGTCTTCGACGGTGACGGCAACCCCATCTTCTTCTACCGCGTCTTCGACGGCACGCGCTTCCTCCAGGAGACCCAGACCCAGGTCTTCGACGAGACCCTCGGCGACTTCCGCGATCTCACGCCCGAGGAGGAAATGGACGAGGAGCTGACGACCTTCGAGGTCCCGGTCTTCGACGCCAACGGCTTCCCGGTCTACGTGCTGGATAACGAGGGCGAGCGCATCGACACGGGCGAGGGGCCCTTCGAACTCTCGAGCCCCGGTGTGGTCGATACCCGCCTCCTCTTCGACAACGACTGCAACGACAACAGCATCATCGACGCCATCGAACTCACCGATGGCGACGCCACGGATCTCAACTTCAACGGCGTGCTCGACGAGTGCGAGATCGACGATGCGGGCGGCACCAACGGTGTCGGCGGCCCCGCCGACCAGAACGAGAACGGCCTGCTCGATTCCACCGAGATCGCGGTCAACCGTGAGCTCGATTGCGATCTCAACGGCACTTTCGACTTCATCCAGATCAACGCCGCGGGCGGCACCGACGGTGCCGGCGGCACACTCGACACCAACGCCGATGGTCGTCTCGATGCCTGTGAGGCCAACACCATCCTGATCTCCGAGCTCATGTACGACCCCCGCAACGATGGCGGCGCCGAGCCCGAGTACATCGAGCTCAAGAACCTCACCGCGTCGACGATCGACGTGAGCGGATGGCGCATCGCCGAGCTCGAGGACACCGAAGTCGTTGACGATGTGGTCGTCCCCGAGACTCTCTACACCCCCTTCCCCGCGGGCACCACCATCCCGGCCAACGGGCACCTCGTCGTGATCGCCGCCACCGACACGCCCGGCCAGGCGACCACCCAGTTCCAGTCGCTCTGGGGCTCGAGCGCCACCTACATCGAACTCCCCGACTTCGACGGACTGACCAACGGCAACGTCTCCCCCTCGCAGGAGATCATGGCGATCCTCAACGCGAGCGGCTTCATCGTCGACGTCGCCAACTATGTCGGCAACGACTCGTCGGGCAACCCGGCCCTCGGGTGGCCCGGCAACAACAACGAGTCCTCCATCCAGGTCACGCCCGAGGCGCTCGCCTCGGCGGATCCCGCCGCTGCCAACAACGACGGCACCAACTGGGAGCTCGCCCTCGAGGGCATCAATGCCGCTCGCCAGTCGAACCTCGCCGCAGATACCCGCTTCTCCGGGCAGCAGTTCGGCAACATCGGCTCGCCGGGTGACTCCAACACAACCGGCGTGAGCGAGCAGCCGCTCGGCGATGTGATCTTCACAGAGATCGCCTACGCCACCAACGGGGTCGCCCAGAACTCCTTCGAGATCGAGCCGGCGACCATGCTCGGCGAGACCCCGACCGTCACCGACCGCATCACCCGCACGCCGACCAACGAGGGCTTCTTCAACGCGCCCGACGACTTCGTCGAGATCTACAACACCTCGGGCACCACCCTCGACCTCTCCGGCTGGTTCCTCCGCGACGAGGACGGCCGCACCGGCTCGTTCCCCGCGGGCACCTCGCTCGCGCCCGGCGAACTCGCGGTGGTCGTCGGCCTCCCCGAGAGCCCCGAAGTCGGTGCCGGCCGCGACTGGATCGGTAATAACGTCGCCCCACGCACCAATCTCTATTCCGCGTACCCCGGCGACTACCAGATCATCCTCGTCTCCGACTTCTACACCCAGGACAACGGCGTCTTCGGTCTCGAGGGCCTCGCCGACCAGTCCGACGCCACCATCCGCTTCAACTTCCCCATCAACCTTAGCCCCTCCGGCGTGCGCGAGGTGCTGCAGATCGTCGACTCGAGCGGCAACATCCAGGACATCGTCAACTTCGACGACATCACCCCCTGGCCCTTCCAGCAGCCCGGCCTGCCCAACACCAACACCTCCTCCATCGTCTACACCGGCCCGCTCAACGCCGTCGCCAACGACAACGGCTCCCTGTGGTCCCAGGCCTCCCAGCAGGGCGGCCTCTTCGGCACCGGCGATGGCAACACCACCCGCGCCAACGACTACACCCTCGACTCCACTCCGCTCGGCGCCGACCCGGTGACCTTGCTGCCCCCGAGCGGTAACTCACCCATCCTCAACCCGGTCTACAACGGCTTCCTCTATTACTCGTCCCCTGGTCTGCTCGAGGGTGTTCGCCAGATTTCCGACCTCGGCGCCTCGCCCGCGATCTCGACCGGCGCCTGCTGTGTTGCGCTCATCGATCCCCGCCAGTGCTTCGATGGCGCCGAGCAGGAGGCCTGTGAGCTCCAGGGCGGCTTCTACTTCGACGCGCAGACCTGCTCGGAGTCGATCTGCCCGTCCGGGTGCCCGGGTGATGTGAACGACGATGGCGTCGCCGACGCCTTCGATATCGCCGAGGCCCTGGCCGGTGAACTCGAGTTCAACTTCGACGGCAACTTCACCATCGAGGATGTCCAGGGCATCATCACCGCTGTCCAGACCGGCTGCGACGCCTCCCCCATCTGATCCGATCCGAGTTGATCGATCAAGAAGCACACGCGGCGCAGGGCCGCACATCCTTCGCGACGAGGGGAGCCACACGGCTCCCCTTTTTCGTGCGCGCGGAGGTCCGAAGGACGACCGGTCACACGCCCGGCATCGCGCTCAAGCACGTTAGCATTTTGTTTGAATCCAGGAAGCGTGTGATGGTGGGAACGGACCGAGTGGGCCACACCAAACCGTGCGAACTCGTTTCGATCTCTGACCGTGACTGTGATGAGCACAGCCTCCCAGCGCGGTGCTCGATGCCGATAGGTGAGCCGAGGTCAAGGCCGCGCTCGTGTACTATCCGGATGGATAGATTCGAGAAGCAATCACGTCGGATCTCGGTACGCCGGGCGTGGCCTGTGCCGCCGGGCGCACGAGATCCCAAAGGAGCGGCCGCCGTGCAAAGGAACAGCGTCTTTCAGCACCGCTTGTCGTGGGATGTGCTGCCGTGAGTTACGAGATCGGTGGCGCCGACATCGTGATCCTTGCCATCTTTGTGCTTGGGCTCGGGCAGTTGGTGAACGAGAGGTTGCCTGTCCTCAAGCGCATCAACATCCCGATACCGGTGACAGGCGGGCTGATTTTCAGTATCGGCGTGGCCATCGCGGGCGCAGTCTTCGATCTCGAGCTGACGTTCGACATGCGTCTGAGAGATCTGCTCCTGCTTGTCTTCTTCAGCACCATTGGCCTCGGGGCCAAGCTGCGCTCGTTGGCCGCGGGGGGCAAGGCGTTAGCGATCCTGCTGGCCCTGGCCGCGATCTTCCTGATCCTGCAGGATGTCACCGGCGTGGTGCTCGCCATGGCGTTCGGCGGGCACCCGGGCTATGGACTCTTCGCGGGGAGCATTTCATTCGCGGGCGGGCACGGCACCGCGATCGCCTGGGGGGAGGTCGCCGAGGAGGCGGGTCTCGAGAACGCGTCGGAACTCGGCGTCGCCTTTGCAACCTTCGGCCTCATCGCGGGCGGGATCATCGGTGGTCCGGTCGCCGGCAAGCTGATCACCAAGCTGAAGTTGGACGAGTCCTCTCTCCCGGCTGAAGACCTCCCCACCAGCACCGAGAGCCAGCCGAGCGCGCAGAGCGGCACCTTGTTTCAGGACATCATGGGAACCGTTCTGATGCTCGCGATCTGTGTCTCGGTCGGCGATGTCGTCAACCGCGTCCTCTTCGCGCAGGGTGTGGTCCTGCCGGGTTTCCTCACCGCGATGGTTGTCGGAATCGTGATCACCAATGTCCGGGACATCATTCGCAAGCCGGTACGCAAGGATGTTGTCGATACGGCGAGCGACCTGGCATTGAATCTCTTCCTCGCCATCAGCCTGATGAGCATGGACTTATCGGCGCTGACCGCTTCGGCGGGCCCGATCCTCGTCGTGCTCTTCGTGCAGATGCTCGTGATCACGCTGTTCGCGGTCCTGATCGTGTTCCGGTTCATGGGGCGCGATTACGATGCCGCTGTGATCTCCGGTGGGTTCGTCGGGCTCGGGCTCGGGGCGACCCCCGTCGCGATCGCCAACATGCACGCGATCACGTCTAAATATCGGCCATCACCGAAGGCCATGCTCGTTGTTCCTCTGGTTGGGGCGTTCTTCATCGACATCGTCAACTCTCTTGTGATTAAGTTCTTCATGGCCATGCCGTTCATGCAGCAAGGAGCAGGCGGATGATTCGTGCAAGGTCCACCACGACGCTATGCATCGTGTTCGTGTGCATCATTCACGGATTGATCTCGGGGTGCAGCTCGTTCGGTCCGGCATCCATCCGCGGCGGGCGCGTCGCGTACAACGAAGCGATCACCGAGACGGGCAACCAGCAGTTGCTCGGCCTGATTGTTAAGCATCGGTATGTCGAAAACATGCAGATGCTGGCGGTGTCAAGCGTGACCGCCAACATGCGCGTCTCGGCCCGAGTCGGCACCGAGTTCGGCATCGGCCCAGACGAGAACTTTTCGGGCAATCTCGTGCCGCTGAGCACAAGCGTACTGGTCGAAGAGAATCCAACGATTTCCTATGTGCCGCTCGAAGGCGAACAGTTCATCCGGGAGATGCTCTCGCCCATCCCCGATGAGCTGGTTCTGCTCTTGATCGCTGCGACGGAAAGCCCGGCCGAAGCCTTCGCGACGCTCATCAAGAGCATCAACGGGATCCCGAACAGAGCCTTTATCTCAGCGTTCGGTGACGATGATCAACGCTTCTCGAGGGTCATCGAACTCCTTGGCATCCTGGATATCGCCAACGCGATCCACTGGCGGATTCCGGGCGCGGAGAACGAGCCGTCACGGCACGCCCTGATACTCCGGTGGCCGCCCGAGCTCGACGACGAAGCCGAGGAGCTTCTCGCGCTGCTGGTCGCAGGCGCACCACCCAGAGAACGGACCGCCGTGCTCGAACTGGCGTCCGGCGGCCGGGCGGCCGATGACGGCACGCTGCACCTTCAGACCCGGTCGATCGGCGAACTCATACGAATCGCCGGCGCGTCGATGGATATCGCGCCCGAGCACCTCGAGACCGGGCTCGCACGCGACGTTCGCGGTGTTGCAGAGCCGAGCCGGTTGATTCGGATCCGCGGCGATGACGATCGACCACGTGATGCGTATGTGGCGGTCGAGCATCGTGGGTGGTGGTACTGGATCGATGCAACCGATGTCTCGAGCAAGCAGTATTTCAAGCTCCTCACAACCCTCATCTCCGTGAGGTTGGCGGACTCGGTGCGCGGCCAGAGCAGGTCACCCGTCCTGACTATTCCTACGTCGCGTTGAGGGGAAGAATCCCAAGCTCGGAGCAGGCGTCAAACCGTCGGCTCCGCGCACGAGAGTGCAAGAAAGCGGCCGATCGGATCCAGGCCCACGACATCCACACCGGCACCATGACCCTCGAACACCGAGTGACAGCCGCATCCGTGGGCGAACGCGTACGCCGTCCTCGCTCCCGTAGAGTCTCTGGTATGGCGACCGCAGACAAACCACTCAAACAGCAGATCCTCGACGTCGCGCTCGAGCTCTTCGCAAAGCAGGGCTACAAAGAGACATCGCTCCGCGACATCGCCGAGCGGGCCGGGGTGAGCCACAGCAGCATCCAGTACCACTTCGGAACAAAGCAGTCGCTGTACCGGGAGGCATTGAAGCAAGTCGATCCCGCGACACTCGAAGGAGCGTTCCCGCCCGTTCCAAAGGCATCTGAAATGACACCCGAGGAGGCCATCGAACTGCTGCACGAGTGGGTGTTGACTGCAGCGACACTCAAGGCACGCATCGGTCCCAGCCATCACACCGCGTTATCCCAGCTAGAAGGCGGCACGCTGGGCCAGCCACCAGACCCCGCGTTCTACCGCAAAGTCATCCACCCCGGGCACGAGGCGCTGAAGCGGCTGATCTCCGCGATCCGGCCGGACATCACCGATACCAGGACCCTCGAGGTCCTTGGAATCAACATCATCGCTCAATGTGTCATGCTGCGCGAGAAACGCGGCATCGTGCAGAAGCGGCTCAAAGTGCGATCCATCTCGCGGCAAGATGCGGAGTTCATCGCGAGGTGCATCACAGACGTCGCAGTCCGGGGCATCCAAGCCCTTGATCTGTAAGCACAAGGCACCGTGCGTCAGAGTTCAGCAATGAAGGCGCACCGGCTGCTCGTGGCGATCTACCCGTGCTCCGTGGGCGTGGAGTCCGTTTCGTGTGACGCGTCGGCCTCCGGTCGTGCAACTCCGGTGCGTCCTCGGGCACGCGTCTGTCTTGTGGCAGCGATACCGCCCGTGATGATGGCCGCAGCGCAGATATAGGTCATCTGGGGCCCCGGGGGCTCGGCGAACCCACCAAGATCGATGAAGATGAAGTAGCCAAGATCCAGCAGCCCACCGGTGATCGCGGCGAGCCAGAACGCCGAGCCGCTGCGACGCCACATGAATACCGCAGCGACCGTCACCACCACCCCGACCCACGCGAGATTGAACCCGTGCTGGCACAGGATGGCGATCACGGCATCGGGGTAGTCGATGTCAACGAGCGATCTGTCCGACCTGGGTGTGATCGCATGCACAGCATCCACGGCCCGGCCCGACAGCAGCTGTGACATCGTCATCACACCGGCGAGCACATGCACGATCCCCCACACAGTGAAGAGCACGGCCGATGTTCGCCAGAGCCAGGTCATGAGCCCCGTTGCGCGCGCGGTGTCAGATGTGACCATCGAGCCCTCCACGTTCTGGCACATCCGGTGTCACACCATCGATGCCGCTTCGGCGTTCACTCGGGCGCCGTCGGGGCGGCTTCGTCAACTCTTTGATCATTTGGTACTCCGAAAGCCTTGCGTGAATCCCGAATAGGAATTACCATACATCTGTATTGTACAAATGTATAGTACAGAGGGAACTGGTTGATCGAGAAACGTGGTGTCCGGCGATCGAAAGGAACCGGAGATGACAAAGCCGATGTCGGGTGTGGTGTCGCGTGGGATCACGGCGGCGTTGGCCGTCGCGTGGCTCGGTGCCTTGAGCACGTCCGCGCAGGATGCACGCGGTGAACAGAACGGTCCGCCCACCGGCTCGAGTGAGCAGGAGATGAACCAACGGAACACCCTCCCCCGCGACGTTGTCACCGAGATCATCGCGGCGGATGACGAGGGCCGTGAACGCGCTCAGCGAATCATCGAGCCTACGAACTGCGTCATGGTCGTGGGTGACTGAGCGATGGCCCACGTCAACTTCCGCAACTTGGACACGGACGATCCGAACGACCTCGGGATGGCGGGCGTGGACATCTACACGTTCGGGCCCGACTGGAAGCTAGCCGAGCAGCGACTTACCCCTGACACCACTCGCCTTGGAGGAACAGAACGATGAACAGCCGAGTCCTATTCGCATCGATCGCTCTAGCTGGCGCGACATGTTGCGTCTTTGCCCAAGAGCAAAGCACGCGGGGTGCTGACACGCCGATCAGTTCGCGGGAACAGGCGCAGGACCAGCGTAACAGGGTGCCTGAGACATTCGAGACGATCATCATCGCTCCGGATGCCAAGAGCCGCGAGCGAGCGATGAGCCTCATCAAGATCTACGACACGTTTGTGCGGAACCCATCGCCCGAAGCGCTGTCCGAGTACATCGCCGAGGGATACATTCAGCACAGCTCCGCCGCGCCGGATGGCTATGGGGGCATTGCCATGGTGTTCAGTCGAAGCGTTAAGCAGTACCCGGTCGAGATCGATGTTCACAAAGTGATGGTTGTTGGGGACTGGGGTATGGCCCATGTCAACTTCCGGAACCTTGAGAAGCCGGAAGAGGGTGACCTCGGCTACACGGCTGTCGACATGTTTACGTTTAACGAGGAGGGCAAGGTCACCGAGCACTGGGACGCGGTCCAGGGCATCCCGACGTACGCGGTCTCGCCTCGTCACGGCATGTTCCGCCGCGTGCTCGATCACCCGGTGTGGCCCTACGAAACTGTGGCGCCGATTGCGCCGCCCGAGCGCGAGATCCATTGGGACAAGTGGTGGGAAGCGCCGACCGCGGAGGAGCATGACGCGGACCGCAGAGTCCGCGCGCGCCGCACAGGGAATGAGCCTGCGACGTATTACGACAGGCACAAGATTGACCTGAGCAATCTTCGAGACTTCTACGACGGTCTGCTCATAGCCGACGTCATGATCCACGCGGATGGCATGTTCGACGCCGAGACCAAGTGGAAGCTGACCCTCTTCCAGATGATCCACGCCGGGAGCAACCACCATCAGGCTCGGGCCGCGTGGCAGCTCGAGTACATGGGTGTGCCGATGTCGGAGATCCACGAGATCTACGATCCAACCTACGTCGACAGCATCGAGGATGATCGACTGCGGGCCGCATTCGAGTACATCAGCCAGATCGCCGTCCGCCCGACCAGGGTGACCGCGGACACGCACGCCATGCTGCGGATGCAGTACACCGACCGCCAGATCGCCGAACTCATGGATCTCGCGGGCGTCAACGCGGCAGTGGCAACGCACGACGCCATTACACCGATCGTGACCGACCAGCGAACACTCGATTGGGCACGAGCGAATCTCGGGGCCGTGGGCTGGGAGCCCGGTGCTAGCCTCGGTGCACCCGAGGAGCGGCGACAGAACATCTTTGCGGGAGAAGCTCTCGAACGGGCCTTCGAAGAACTGAACGCGAAGTGGCGCCGAGACGACATCTCAGCGCCCGACCCATACTTCGACACCGACTGGATCAACTACCTGACCGGGTACGACGTCCCGCTCAAGACGTTCGACTTCGACCGCGACGGCATCGAGGACCCGTTTGACCACTACCGAGACGACTACCTGCTCTGGGAGAAGCCGGGGCTCGCCGACGAGAACCTGCCGCCGGTCTCGACCGCGCCGTTCGACGTCGCCAAGTTCGACTACGACTTCTTCCAGCCGAAGACGCAGGACGTTACGAGGTTTCCGCTTAGCGATCGTAACTACTTTGATACCGAGTGGACGCGTCAGTCCAGCATCGGGACGATCAAGATGGATCAGTTCTTTAACTTCTCCGATCGCGCGCTGTCCCTTGAGGAGAAGTGGTCGACCTTCCTCGTGTTCCAACTCGCGAGCGGGTGTGTGCACTGCCAGGTCCATGGCGCCTATGGCGTCTTCGATGCGATCGAGGAGGACTTCCCGTCGGACGAAATCCCGCAGGAGTTCTTTGAAGCAGAAATCCTCCCGAAGATCCGCGCGCTCTTCGACTTCGAGCGGTCCGACCTGTTCAGCGACGCCGAGAAGTCGTACCTCCGACTCGCCCGCGACGCGGGGGCGCTGCCGGCTCGGGTCGCACCGGATCACATCGAGGAGATGCGTCGTCACTACACGGACCGCGAGATTCAGGAGCATGTCTCGACTCTCGTCACCTGCGCGTGGCTCGCGACGGTGATGCAGTCGCAGATCACGGTCACCGACCGCCTGAGCATGTCCTGGGCCCTGCGCAACCTGACGTCGATCGGCTGGCGCCCGGGTGACCACATCGGCCTGCCGCAGGAGCAGCGACCCCACCACATGGTGGAGTTGTTCGACTTGGCGGTGTTCGAAAGCGGCATGGGCGAGGTCACCGACGAATCGTCCGAGTGGGTGGATCGCCGGATTCCCCTGGCAACCGATGCGGACATGGATGGCGTTGATGATGCGTTCGACGGGTTCCCCAACGACCCGACCCGGTGGGAAGACACAGACCGGGACGGCATCGAAGACTCGCTCGATGACGATATCGACGGGGACGGCATCTCGAACGCGCGCGAGAGACGGCTTGGCACATTCCCCTACAAGGCCGACTCGGACGGCGACGGCGCAGACGACCAAGCCGAGATCGACGCAGGAACCGACCCGGTTGACCCGCGGGAGTTCTGATGCGGTGTGACCGCTCCAGCCGACCGCCCGCCCACACGCACCGACTCCTCACCCCGCCGCATCGCGCCGATGAGCACACCGAGCGAGCCGACCCATGAGACGCGCTCGAGTCGTCGCGCGTGTCGCAGTCATGCTCATGCTTGCTGCCTCAGCAGTGATGGCGGAGCACCACCCGGTCGATCAGGAGCACACCTCACATGACGACCAGATCGGAGCAACATGCCTGGACTTCGGTGATGCGTGCAAGATTGGATTTGGAACTCTGGGGCATGACCGCAACCTCGAGCGAGGGCGGGAGTCATCTCGCGATCGATCCAGCGACGGACTCTCACCACCGGGGGGATCCGAGTTCCGCGACATCGTCTTCTCCGAGGGCGAGAGCTTCCCTCGAATCGAGGGCGACGTGATCTTCCGCATCGGGTTCAACAACGTCTACGAGGCGGAGCAGCCCCGCGCCGAGACCCTCGATGAGTTCGTCGAGATGATCGCTTCTCCGGAGTTCCGCCTCACGGAAGACCTTTCCATACGCTCCGAGTTCCGACTCGAAACAACGGCGCCGCCCGAAGAAGACCGACGCTTCCAGGACGAAGGGCTCTTCGTTCGCTCGCTCTACGCGCGGTACGCGTTGACCGACCGATTCGCGGTGCATGCGGGGAAGTTCACGCCGTCGTACGCGATCGCGTCGTTGGTCACGCCCGGGATGTACGGGAACAACTACAACAAGGAGATCGAGCTCATCGAGCGTGTCGGCTTCGGCGCCGAGTACACCTTCGGCTCAGCAGCATCCGGCCGGCACACGCTCAGTGCGAGCACCTTCTTCGAGGACACGAGCATCCTGTCAGAGTCTCTGGGTTCGAATCGGGGGCGAACGACGCTGGACGACGGCGGAGCGAGCAACACGGAGTCGTTCGAGTCCTTCACGGTCTCTCTTGAGGGAACGGATCTCCCACATGCTCCCGGGTTCACGTACAAGCTCGGGTTCGTGTACGAGGCCGCGGGCCGAGGCGATGAAGCCGACGAATACGGAATCGCCATCGCCGCCATGCAGTCGTGGCAGTTGGGCGACGAGTCGTCGTTCGTCGTGATCGGCGAAGTCGCACCCCTGTGGAACTTCCAGGGCACCGCGGACACCATCATCTACTCCAGCGCGGGAGTGGCCCTGCAGGCAGGCCGCTGGACCGGTGTCGTGTCGGGAACCC
>JBCDJJ010000066.1:0-20775 GCA_038747915.1 Planctomycetota bacterium
CTCGCTCCCACGGCCGGATGCCGAGCCGGCTCCGGCGGCGGGATGCTGTGCTGTTGTGCATGAATGTTCGTGGGAGCGGGACGCTCCCACCACCGCACTCGAGCACACGAAGACGTGCCGTGCCCTAGATTTCTGCCATGTCCGTGCTCGCCCCCGACCTGCTCGACCCTCGTGGCACCTCGTGGCCCGAGGCAGCAACGCGTTGCTGCCGTCACGGCGAGCCGCGTGATCTCGTGCCACGCCCGAGCCGCATCATCGAGAGCGAGGGACCGGAGGGTCTGACGCGCAAGTTCTTGCTCCCGGTCGCGGGGACCACGCAATCGGGCGGCGAGCTCGAGACCGAGTCGGTCATCATCCCGATGCGCACGCGGGGTCGCGTGCGGCTCACACACACGCTCTGCGTGTCGTCCCAGGTCGGGTGCGCGATGGGGTGCGACTTCTGCGAGACGGCGCAGATGGGGCTCATCCGATCGCTCGAGCCGTGGGAGATCGTTCAGCAGTGGTGGGCCGCGACGTACCACCTCGGCGCCGAGATCAAGAACATTGTGTTCATGGGCATGGGCGAGCCGCTCGATAACGCCGCCAATGTGGTGCGCGCGATCGAGGTGCTCACCCACCACCTCGGCCCGTCGGTCGCGATGAAGAACATCACGATTTCGACGGTCGGCCGGCTCGACGGGCTCGCGATGCTCCGCGATCGTGTCCGCCGGCACGGGTGGAAGAAGCTCAACCTCGCGGTCTCGATCAATGCGCCGAACGATGCGATTCGGTCGCGGATCATGCCGATCAACCGCGCGATGCCGCTCGGCGAACTCGTGGGCATGCTGGAGGACTGGCCGCTTGTTGCGGGCAAGGGCATCATGGCGGAGTACGTGCTGATCCCCGGCGTGAACGACGCGGACGAGCACGCCGACGAGCTGGCGAGCCTGCTGCGCGGTGTACGGGCGTGCGTGAACGTGATCCCCTACAACCCGCGGCGCGACTCACCCTGGCCGGCGCCGGACGAGGGCGAGGTCGACCGGTTCCTTCACCGGCTCGAGGCGAACGGGCAGTTCTGCAAGCGCCGGCGCACCAAGGGGCGAGACACAATGGCCGCGTGCGGGCAGCTCGGCAACGAGCGGATCCGCCGCCGCCGGTTCGTCGAGCTTGGCACGCCCACAGACCTTCAGGATGCCATGCGGTAGTCGCTCCGCCGCCCGCGCCATCGCGCGCACACCTCGATGAGCGAGTTCGCGCTCACCGGCTTGACCTCGAAATCGTCGCACCCCGCGTCGAGGCACTTCCGCCGATCCTGCTCCCCCGCGTGTGCCGTCAGTGCCACGATGGGTATCTGGCACCCGAGCGCACGGAGCCGCGTCGTCGCGGTGTACCCATCCATGCGCGGCATCTGCATGTCCATCAGCACAAGATCGAATCCGCCACCCGATGCGCGTTCCATCGCCTCGTGACCGTCGTCCACCGCGACCACCTCGGCTCCCGCGCGCGTGAGGTGGTGCGTGTTGAGGCGCTGCAGGTCCGGGCTGTCCTCGGCGAGCAGGATCCTCACGCCCGCGAGTTGATCGGGTCGGCGCGCCGCGTGATTGTGGTGTTTCGGCGTGTCGATCGGCTCGATGGTTTCAGGAGCACCGGAGAACCGCTGCTCGCCCTGTTGCTCTGGCGCCGGAAGCACGAGCGTGAACACTGACCCGCGCCCCGGCGCGCTCCGCACCACCACATCGCCCTGCATCAGGCGCGCCAGCTCCCGAGAGATCGCGAGCCCAAGCCCGGTGCCGCCGAATCGCCGCGACATCGAATCATCGCCCTGCTCGAACGGGCGAAACAGCCGGCCGATCTGCTCGTCGCTCATCCCGATGCCGGTATCGATCACCGCCAGACGCAGCGTGCGCGCGTCCCCGGCGCCGTCGGTGCCGAGTTCGATCCGAACACCACCGCGGTGCGTGAACTTGATCGCGTTGCCCACGAGATTGATCAAGATCTGCCGAAGGCGCGTCGGATCGCACCGCACGTGCCGCGGGATCTCTCCGGTGGTCTCGCTCGAGAGGTCGATGGACTTGGCGTGCGCCTTCACGCGCATGAGCGACATCGTCTCATTGATGATCGTTACGAGATCGACCTCGATGTCCTCGATACTCATCGAGCCGCGCTCGATCTTCGAGTAGTCAAGGATGTCGTTTACAAGCGTCGTCAGGTGCCGACCCTGCGACGCGATCGTGCGCACCGCCTCGGCCCGCTCGGCCTCCGGCACCGAGTCGTCCGCGAGCACATCGGCGTACCCGACCACCGCGGCAAGCGGCGTTCGCAGCTCGTGGCTCATGTTTGCGAGAAACTGCCCCTTGATCGCTTCCGAGCGCTCCGCCCGTTCCACCGCGGCCCGCGCCTCGCGCACACGACCACCGAGTGCCCGCGCCGCCGGCTCGAAGATCAAGAGCAACTCGAGCATGAGCACGAACAGGGTCACCCCGAGCAGCAGCGCACCCCAGTGCGAGAGACCGGCGAGCTTCACGCCGCTCTCGCGCTCGTAGGCAACCACCACTTCCTGGAGCTGCGGGAGCAGCAACGCCTCGATGCGGCGGATGTCCACGGCGGCTGCGGCCACGTCGGGATCGGTCGTCGGGCGCCCCTCCCGGGCGGCGCGAGCGAGTGCCGCCGCGGACTGCTGCAGATCGATCACCATCGGCTCGAGCTCGGTGAGCATCCGCGCGATCCGGGGTGGATTCTCGCCGCTCAGGGCCATCGAACCATCTCGATCCCGCAGTGCCACGTGACTGGTCCGCAGCAGCGCCGCAGCCTCCTCCAGCTCCTGCCACGACTCGACAAGGAGGTCGGCCGGGGCGCGTCGGTCGGTCATCAAGATGACACGCTCGGCCGCCTTGGCGATCTCCTGGCTCAGCATCCGCTGCCGACCCGCGATGTTGACCACCGTGGAGTCGTACGACAGCTGCGCGATGAGACCGTGCATGAGCAGGTGCGACCCCGTCGCGAGGATCGCGACCAGCAGTAGCGCCGGGATGTACCGCCTCCGGAGCCGCCCAACGACACCATCGTGCGGTATGGCCGTCTGATTGCCCATCTGTGGCCATGACATCGGAGGCTCGACGCCCTCGCTGTGCATCACCGGAGGGTCCGACGAACGATCCACGTATAGTGCCCGGCCGCACCCCCTCTTCTCCGCGCAGAAACTGCCGAGCCATGCCAACCGCCACCACCGAGCCAGCCGTTACCCTGCCACGCCACTCCAACCAGGCCCGAGGCATCGCGAACTACGCCGTCGCCTTCCTCCGAGGCGACCTCGGCCCCGGCCCAGCGGACGCGGTGCTCGATCGCACCAAGCTGTTCCACACCGACTCGGTGTTCTGCGGCCTCTCCGCACTCGCGCTCAAGACCAACGCGCCCACGGTGCTCCGCACCGAGGCCCTCGCCTACCCGGCCCTGCCGGGCGAGGCCGGCGCCCGC
The DNA here is from genome assembly GCA_038747915.1 of Planctomycetota bacterium. GTDB lineage: Bacteria > Planctomycetota > Phycisphaerae > Phycisphaerales > UBA1924 > JBCDAP01. The sequence continues at coordinate 3,454 of JBCDJJ010000066.1, forward strand.
GTGTTCGGCTCACCGGACGCGGTCAAGGCCGAGAAGGCCGTGGTGGCCAACTCCGCGGCGGTGCGCGAGTGGGACAGCAACGGCACGAACTTCGGCTACAACCCGGCCCGCGGGCACACCGCGGGCGAGTTCGGCCACAACGACTTCTACCCCGTGGCCGTCGCCGCCTGCCAGGAGCTGGGCCTCGACGGCCGCATAGCGTTGCGCGCGATGGTCTGCCACGACGAGATCCGCGGTCGACTCGCCGAGGTGTTCAGCCTCAAGACCTACAAGATCGACCACGTGGTACACGGCGCGATCGCGACCGCTGCGGTCTACGGCGCGCTGCACGCGCTCACCGGCGCCGTCACGCCCGAGCAGATCGAATCGGCGATCGGCATGACAGTGGCGCACGCCATCCCGTGGCGGGCGATCCGCGCGGGCAAGCAGCTCTCCGACTCGAAGGGCGCCTCCGCTGCGATCTCCTCCGAGTTCGCGGTGCTCGCGATGAAGCGCTCGATGCGCGGCTTCCTCGGCCCGCGCGACATCTTCCGCAACCCCGAGGCGGTCTTCCGCTTCTTCGAGCCCACCACCGAGGGCGACGCCCGATGGACCGAGCTGGCCGATGCCCCCTTCGACCTGCACCTGAGTCACTCGGGCGACGACTTCGCGGTGATGGGCATGCACTTCAAGCTCGGGCTGTACGAGCACCAGTCGGCGGGCGCGCTGCAGGGCGCGATCGATCTGCTGGCCGCCCATCCCGAGCTGGCCGAAGACCCCGGCGCGATCGAGGCGATCGAGATCGCCGCGTACGAGCCGGCGTTCGGCATCATCGGCAACCCCGCCAAGATGGACCCGCGCACGCGGCAGTCGGCCGATCACTCGATGGCCTATATCGTTGCGACGCTGATCCGCAAGGCCGCTGAGCACCGCGCAGGCAACGGGCAGCTCCCGACCGGCGGCGGCGCGCACGACGAGTTGTGGAAGGCGCTGTTCCTCTCCCCGTGGGATTACCACGAGCGCGTGATCTTCGACGAGACGACGCGCGCGATCATGTCCACGATCCGCTTCGTGCACGGCGGGCCGGAGTACGACGCGAAGTACCCCGATGGCATACCCACCTCGATCGCGATCACCGCGGGTGGCGACAAGCGTGACTCGGGGCTCGTGATGTACCCCGCCGGCCACGCGCGCAACACCACCGCCGATCTGCACGACATCCTGGCGAACAAGTTCGCCGTGCTCGGCCAGATCGCGGGCGTCGACGTGCCCGCGGCCCTCGAGCGACTCGACCAGATCGAAGCGCTGGATGCCGACGGCGTGCGCGGGCTGTACGACCTACGATTCGAGGCGCAGGAGGGGTACGAGTAAGCCGCAGCACCATCGAAGTATGTCCACTTCCCCCACCCTCACCCAGCGTCTCCGCCCCAACTGGCTGCGCACGCGGTTCGGACCGCACGGCCGAGCCATCACCAGGCTCCACGCCACGCTCGACGGTGCCCTCTCCATCCGCGAGGCCGCCTTCCTGCACACCGTCGCCCGCGGCCGGCGCACCATCGTGGAGATCGGCTCTTACCGCGGCAAATCGACTGTGATCATGGCTCTCGCCGAGCCGAACGCCCGCATCACCGCGATCGATCCGCACACCCACGAGCACACGCCCAAACCCGAGGCCGACAACCACGCCATCTTCCACCGCACACTCTTGGCGCACGGGGTGGCCGACCGTATCGAGCACTGGCGCCGGGGCTCGCGCGGCGCCGCGGCCGACTGGGACGGGCCACCGATCGACCTGGTGTTTGTGGATGGTGACCACACCTACGAGGGCGCGAAGGGCGATCTTGCCGAGTGGTCGCCGCTCGTCGCACCCGGAGGGGTCGTCGCCGCCCACGACACGTTCCGCAGGCGCTACGAGGGGTGCCTGCGAGCCTGGGAACAGACTATTGCGCAGGACCGGAGCTTCGGGCCGACCCGTCGCGTGCGCACGATCGCCTGGGCCCGCAAGCACGCCGCCTCGTGATCGACGACGATACCGGTGTGAGTGCGATCCCCGACCTCGAACCACTCGTGATCTCCGCGCCGTTCGGCAACTACGTCAAGCCGCGCGGCGCGACGCCGACACTCGGCACGTTCACCCGCCGTGCGCGCGCCGGCCGTGTGTGGCGGATCCTCAAGACCGTGCGGTACGACCCCTTCACACGGGCGTGGGTGAACAAGATCGGGCTGCGCAACCCGGGCATCGAGGCGGTCGCCGCTCGCGTGCGCGCCGGCTCGCTCGACGTCTCGCGCTCGGTGCTCTCCATCCACGGGTTCGATGACGCCGAATGGTTCGAGCTCATCGAGATCGCAGCGGCGATCCAGCCGCTCGGCATCGAGCTCAACATGAGCTGCCCGAACGTCGGTGAGATCGACTGGCCGCCGACGCTGTTCGACCGAGCGGTCGCGAGCGGACGGCCGGTCGTCGTCAAACTGCCACCGGTGAACTACCGGGAGATGCTCGACCAAGCGATGGCCGCGGGCGTGCGCACGTTTCACGCCTGCAACACGATCCCGGTGCCCGCGGGCGGGGTCTCGGGCAAGCCGCTCAAGCCCGTGGCGATGCAGTGCGTGCGCGAGGTGCGGGACCGGCTGGAGACCATCGGCGGCGCGTTCGCGGTGATCGGTGGCGGCGGCATCACAGCACCCTCGGATATCGACGACTATGCGCGCGCAGGCGCCACGCACGTGGCTGTCGGGTGCAAGTGCTTCAACCCGGTGCTGCTCGTGAGCCATGGGCCGCTGCGGCCGCTGCTCGCCCGTGCCGCCGCGATGCACACCGATGACGGAGCGACCCCGTGAGAGCGCTGATCACCTGTTACGGCTCCGGTGGTGACACGTACCCGTTTCTCGCCATCGCGCTCGCGCTGCACCACCAGGGGCATGAGGCCCGCGTGCTGCTCAACGGGCACTTCCTCGACACCGCGCACCGGCTCGGTGTGGATGCGCACGCGAGCGGCGAGTCACTCGGGCCACAGGTCGTGGCGGATCACCCGCGGTACATGGACCCATGGAAGGGCACCATGATCGTGCTGAAGGAGATCATGACTGCGCACGCGAGGCCCGACTACGCCGCGCTGCTCGAGCACGCCGAGTCGTTCCAGCCCGATGTGATCGTGGGGCACCAGGTGAGCTTCGCCGCACCGTGGGCCGCCGAGACGCTCGGCGTGCCCTTCGCCACTACCGCCATCGCGCCGACCGGGTGGCCCTCGATCGATAACCCGAGCCAGTTCCCCGGTATGCCCGACCGCGACACATACCCGCGCTTCGCCACGAAGCTCGGCACGATGATGGCGCGGTGGACCATGTCGCGCGCACTCGACGGACCGCTCAATACCATCCGGGCCGAACTCGGCCTGCCAGCACAGCGGGATTTCCTCCTGGAGCGCTGCTTCGCCGGCGCCGCGAACCTCGGCCTCTGGTCGCCGGCCTTCCGCCCGCCCGTGAGCGATGACCCGCCGAACTCCACCGTCGCGGGGTTCCCGTTCCTGCCGGACGCTCCCGCGGCACCCGAGGTCGACGAGTTCCTCGACCATTTCGCGACCGAGGGCCGACCCGCGATCGTCGTGAGCCTGGGGACCACCGTCGTGCATCTCGGCGAGCGGATCTACGCCGCAGCGGCCGAGGCGTGCGCCGCGATGGATCGCCCAGCCCTGCTACTCGTCGGCACGGAGGCCGCGTGCGCGCGGCTCGCGCCACTCCCCGCCGATGTGATGGCCTACCCGGCGGCGCCGCACGGTGCGGTCTTCCCGAGGGCCGCGTGCGCGATCCATCATGGCGGGATCGGCTCGACCGCGCAGTCACTCCGATCCGGTCGCCCCGCGGTCGTCATCCCGCATGCGCACGACCAGTTCGACAACGCGCGGCGGTGCCGCATGCTCGGGCAATCGATCACCCTCCCAAAGCGCCGCGCGAACGCTGGTGGCATCCGACGCGCGATCGAGGCCGCATTGCAGCTCACGGGTGGTGCTCACCAGATCGGCAAGCGTGTGCGCAGAGAAGGCGGCCCGGCATGCGCCGCGGAGGCCATCGCCGGCCTCGCGATCAGTTCGCCAACGGTCCCCACGTGAACGATTCGTCTTGCAGCGACCGCAGCGGCGGCACCGAGGTGTACACCGGCCCCTCCTCGGTGAACCGGCGGAGCCGCCGCTCGCTCCCCACACCGACCGGCCGCAGCGCGAGACCGGCTGAGAACCGGTCCGACGCGGCATCGAAGCTGATCGCGAAGTTCACCGTCCACTGCGGAAACCGGCGGGTCATCAGCGCCGAGATGTCGTTGAGCCGGCTTGACTCGAAGGAGTAGCTCGCGTCGAGCCCGACAGCGTACTTGGGTGTGATCTCGTACCGCGCACCGCCGATCAGTCGACGCGCACCCACCGCGTCGAGATCGCGGTATTCGAAGAAGCTCGAGAAGCCCTCGCCGTGATCGATCGACGCGCCGATCGTGGTGCGCGAGGCCTCGTTGTCGTCGAGGTCCCAGTCGAGCTGGCCGAGGATGGCGACGGCGTCGGTGAGCTGCATGGCCCAGTCGAGATCGAAGAAGTCGCCGAGCTGCGACTGCTCGGGCCGCGCCTCGTTGAACGAATGGAAGGGCGACTCGGGGTCGGTGTCATCGGTCGAGAACACGAGGTTGGCATCGATGAGCAGCCAGTCGACCGAGCGATCGACATCCGGGCCACCGCGCTTGGTCTGCCACGTCTGCCGCACGCCGGCCCGCCACGCGGTGCCGGTGGCGATCGACTCGACGTTCTCATCGTAGAGCGGCAGGTCTCGCTGCGAGAGGTTGGCCGCGGCGTGCCACACCGTGATCGACGGCTCGATGATGTGGCGGATGCGGTCGAGGTCGAAGAGCTCGGATCGGATCGACTCGTCGACCTTCACGATCTCGGTGGCCGCGCGGAAGCCGAGCGCACCCCACGCCCGGTGGTTGTCCTCCTCGATGCCCGAGCCGCCGATGTCCGCGATGTCCTGGTCGTACACCGTGAACCGGCCCGCCGCGAACGGCACGATGTTCACCGGCCCCGCCCGCAGCGGCGCGGTGATCTCGTGCCGCGTGTCAACGCGCGTCAGCTCTTCCTCGGTCAGACCCGCGAGCCGCAGGCGCGTGCCGACCGGCGTGTCCGGGTCGACACCGAACGATTCGACCGCTTCGTCCGGATCAAAGAAGCCCAACTCGAAGGGTGTGCGCTCGTGGAACCGCAGCCCGTACCGGCCGACCGCGGCGTGGGCCGTATAGCTGAACAGACCGAGCAAATCGTGACCGACGATGTCCCACCGACCCTCGGGCAGACGCTCGGTGTTGTAGCCGCGCGACTGCAGCAGGTACTCGTTGGCGATGAAGTCGTTGAGGTTGCCGCGGCCCTGCGCGGTGAACATCTGGCTCTGGTCGGTGTACCGCACGAACAGGCTGGTCGCGTACTCGCGGCGGGTCTCGGCATCACGCGGGAAGAACGCCTCGACGAAGGCCACGTCCGACAGATAGCCGATCTCCGCGAAGACCGACCAGTTGTCGTTCACAAACCACGCGTTGTCCGCGAGGATCATGCCGCGGTTCTCGTTGTCGCGCTCGATCTCTTCACCGGTTGAGAAGCGGTCCTCGCCGCTGTCGTTGATGAAGTAGGTGTCGATCGTGCCCTGGAAGTCATCGTTGGACCATCCGACATCGAGCCCGGCCCCGATGCCGCGCTCGAGGAAGCCGTCGAGGATCAGGTCGGCCGAGGCGCCCTCCGGCGGGTCGGCGCCGAACAGCGGGTACAGGTCGAAGCGACCCGTGATCACGTTGTCACCCGCGCGGTTGCCGTAGGCGATCTCCTTGATGATCGACGGCCGGACCTCGCCCTTCACCTGCGGCACGCCGAACACCGTGGTGTCGCCCGCGCGGAAGCGGACACCCCGCGCATCGACCAGCGTGCGCGTGCGCTCCGGCGCTTCCACCCGCGTGACCGTCACATCGCTCGCGCCGATCGAGAAGTGCGGCTCGGCGAACGCCACGTTCGACAGCACCGCCTTCTCCGCGGTCCACTGATCGCTCGCCAGCTGACGGATTGCATCGGCTCGCACGTAGAGAGGCAGCCCGCGCGACTCGTCGTACGTCCAGAAGACCGCGTCGAGCGCCACCGCCCGCTCGGTGCGCGGGTCGTAGAAAATCCGCGAGCCGCGCAGCGTGTAGTCGCCGTTCGTCGCGATCACCTCGCCCTCGAGATAGATGCCCGCGATGTCGTCGGACGAGCCACCGGGCCGCAAGGCGCCGTCGCCTTCGAGGAACATCACCGCTCGTGAGGCCGACAGCTCGACGGTACGGCGCGGACCGAACCCGTCGGAGTCGAGCTCGTGCTGCGCGTTGATCCCGCCGAGCAGCACCACCGCCGACGAGCCATCCTCGAACGTGGCCGACTCGACCGACGGCGCGTAGGCCGTGAACACACCCCCCGCTGCAAACTCGATCGGGAGTCGATCCGCCGGACCGACGTCGACCGTGCGCGGATCGGGGAACAGCTCCTCGATGGGCCGCGCCACGATCGGCTCGTACGGGACCATCGGCGGCACCGCGATCGGCTCGACACGCGCCCCGGGAGGATCCGACGCAAGCCCCGTCAACTCCTCGAGCAGGCGAATCAACCGCGCCTCGCCCTCCTCGATGAACAGCACATCGGTCTCCGACTCGCCGGGCCGGCCGATGATCAGCGAGTCGATCATGAGCGACGGGTCGGGCTCGACCAGCACCGCTGTCACGAGCACACGCTCACCCTCCTGCGTCACCGCGGTCGGCGAGATCGTCGGCGTGCGCAGATCGTCGAAGTACACCGCGATCTGCTCGCCCTCCACCACCGAGCCGTCGGGCTGACGCAGCGAGATCGGCTCGAGCCACACCACCGCCCGATCCCCCACGAACACGCTCTGCCCGATGCTCACACGCACATCCCGCTCGAGCAGCAGGCGATCGGCGTTGCCGAACGTCCAGGTCCATCCCCGGCGAGCCGAGAGCGAGAGCGGGTTCCGACGCGGCGGGGCCGCGAGGTCGACACCGCCGAAGTCCTGCCCGTCGAACCGTGAAGGTGGCGGCTCGTCCGGAGATTGAGCCAGGCAGGGCTCCGCCGCGGCCACCACACCGAGGCACACAGCGAGCAAGCGCGCGACGCGGAGGAGGAGCGGCATGCCCCTAAGTTAGCGAAGGTTCACTTCCGGAACAATGTGAACTGTGAGCCGCGCACCGCGGATGCCGCGGTACCCGCCGCAGGCGAGAACCACGCGGCGCCTTCAGGGTCGTCGATCTGGCTTCTCGCTTCGCGAGTAGCCGGGCACCCATGCAACCTGTTGGATCGGCTCAGGCCACCGCGCGCTCACTCAGGATCTCGCTTCTGGACGTGCCGCACCTTTCAACCGGCGGCGGCCTCATCGCCGAGCACGAGCCGTGCGGGTACTCCGGGCGACTCGATGAGTTCGGCGTTGCCGGCCGGGTGCACCGGGAACTTTGCGTGCCCGTTGAGACGAGCCGCGGCGGCGCCGTTCGTGGAGCCGCCCGCGCCCGCTGCACCGGGGAAATGCTCGCCCTGCCAGCTCGCAGGGTACGCCGCGTCATCGAGTTCCAGCGCCGCCTGCGTCATGAACAGCGGGCGGAACGTGTCGACCATCACGGCCAGCTCCTCGGTCCGCGCGTGCGGCATCGACGCCTCGACCGTCCCCGGGTGCGGGCCGTGCGGGATGCCCTGCGGGTGGCACGTCAGCGAGCCCACCTCGATGCCATTGCGCGAACCGAAGTTGCCCTCGACGTAGTACAGCACCTCGTCCGAGTCGATGTTCGAGTGGTTGTACGGCACCTTGATCGCCCGCGGGTGGTAGTCGAGCTGCCGCGGGCAGAACGAGCAGATCACGATGTTGTGCGCCTCGAACGTCTGATGGATCGGCGGTGGCATGTGAAGCTCGCCGGTGATCGGCGAGAAATCCCCAATATTGAAGATGTACGGGTAGTAGCACCCGTCCCACCCGACCACATCCAGCGGGTGGTAGTGGTAGGTGTACGTATGCACCGTGTGCAGCGCCTTGATGCGCACCTCGAACTCGCCGGCCTCGTCGACGGTCAGCGGGAGCTCGTCCGTCGACTCGGGCGTCCGCAGATCGCGCTCGCAGTACGGCGCGTGCTCGAGGAACTGGCTCGTGCTCTTGGAGAGGTACCGCGGCGGCGGCGCGATGTGGCTCGCGTTGCACGTCTCCACACACAGGAACTTGCCGAAGGGCATCTGCTCGCGCGACAGGCCCGCGGGCCGATCGGCATCGGACAGCTCGTCGAACGCGATCTCGTAGATCGTGCCCTTCGGCAGCACGATGTAGTCGTGCGGACCGAACCGCAGAGTGCCGAACATCGTCCGGCACACCCCCGAGCCAAAGTGGATGAACAGGCACTCGTCGCCCTGCCCGTTCTTGTAGTGGTAGCTCGTCCGCCCCTCACCGGGGTTGCACACGCTCAGCTCGACATCGGCATTGCCCATCAGGATGACACGACCGGTGATCGGATCGCCCTGCGGCCGCATCGGCGCCGACTTGAGGTGCCGCATCCGCATCACATCCTGCTCGACGTACTCCGGCTTGGTCGAGTAGACCGCCTCCCACCCGCTCACCTGCGTCGGCGGGTGGATGTGGTAGAGCGTGCTGCTCGGCCCGACGAAGCCCTCGGTGCCGAATAGCTCCTCGGAGTAGAACGCCCCATCGGGGCGGCGGAAGATCGTGTGACGTTTCTTTGGGATCGTGCCGAGACGGGTGTAAAAAGGCATGATCGCCTCCGTTTGCCTGGTGTTCGCGTACTCGCTCGGCACGATTGTACGCACCAACAGCCCACCGCCGAAGACCGTGCCGAAACCCAGGATGCGGCCCGCTCACCGAGTTCTGGCCCGGTGCCCGCTCACGCCACGCCCAGCAGGATCTCCATCGTCCGCTGATCGAGCCGCTCGTAGGGCAGGGGCTTGGCTGCGAGCTTCGCCCGATCGAACGCCTGGGCGTGCAACGCCTTGGCGTTCCTGGCCGAGTAGCTCCCCACGAGATCGTCCATCGCCTTCTTCGCGCGGTGGATGGTCTTGAGGCAGTCCTTCACCACCGGGTCCGCCTTCCACTGCTTCGCCTTCTCCTTGAGGATCAGGTAGGTCCGCATCGAGCCGCGGGCAAACTCGATCACATCGTCGCGGTCGGACGTGCGGTAGGCGTGGCTGTCGAAGTGCTTCATCCCCGCGTACCGGTGTTCCTCGAGCAGCTTCACGAGGAAGAAGCAGTGCTTGATGCTCGCGCTGCCGAAGCGAAAGTCCTGGTCGTACCGCCCGAACTCCTGGTCGTTCAGATCGATGTGGAAAAGCTTGCCCGCGCCGAGCGCCTGCGCCACACCGTGGGTGAAGTTCAGGCCCGCCATGTGCTCGTGCGCCACCTCGGGATTCACGCCGACCATCTCCGGATGGTCGAGCGTCGTGATGAACGCCAGGTAGTGCCCCGTCGTGGGGTAGTAGATGTGCCCGCGCGGCTCGTTGGGCTTGGCCTCGAGCGCGAACGTGTAGTCGTACCCCTTGTCCATCGAGTACCGGCACAAGAAGTTGATCGCGGCCCGGAACCGCGCATCGGCCTCGACCGGGTCCTTCGCAGCGTCGACCTCCGCCCCCTCGCGCCCACCCCAGAACACGTAGACCTTCGCACCGAACTCGGCGCCCAGATCCATCGCTCGCATGGTTTTATGCACCGCGTACGCGCGGATCTCCGCGTCGTTGCTGGTGAATGCGCCGTCCTTGAACACCGGGTCACCAAACAGATTCGTCGTTGCCATCGGCACTTTGAGCTTGTGGCGCTTGAGGGCCGCCGAGAAGTCCTTTTTGATCGCGGCTGCCTCCGCGTCGGTCGCGTCGATCGGGATCAGGTCGTTGTCGTGGAAGTTCACGCCGTGCACACCGCCCACCTCGCCGAGCAGATCCACGATCTCGGCCGGCGTGAGCACGGCCCTCGTCGGCTCTCCGAAGGGGTCGCGACCGGGGTGCCCCACGGTCCACAGACCGAAGGTGAACTTGTCCTTGGGCGTCGGGGTGAAGGCGTCTGGCATCTCGGAGCTCCTGTGTGGGCACGCACCAGCGTGCGCGCCGGTCCATCAACGTAGAGCATCTCGTACCACCGAGTCCCGTGACCCGGTGGTGGGAGCGCCTCGCTCCCACGAACAGTCGCCCAGAGATCACCGAGATCCAGCCGCGGGAGCGAGACGTTCCCGCCACCGCACCGAGTCACACCAACAGAGGCACATCAATGCACCACAACGCGTCAGCCCGAGCCGCTCGCCACCGCCGACTGGCGGTGCATCGTCTCTCGGAGCGTCTCGTAGAGTGACGCGTAGATCGCCCGCGGCTCGGCGTACCGAGGCGCCTCCGCGCCGGGCTCGCGCGTCTCCGCCACGCGGATGGTCGCCGAGCACGCCTCCGCCACGTTCGGCCATACCCCCGCAGCCACGCCGCCGAGCAGTGCCCCACCGAACGCAGGCCCCTCCTCGGCCTCGAGGCTCACCACCGGCGCCGCGTACACATCCGCCTGCACCTGTCGCCACGCCTCGCTCTTGTTCCCCCCGCCCGAAAGGCGAACCGACTCGATCGGCACGCCCATCCCCCGCACGATCTCGAGCATCTGCCCCATGCCGAAGGTCACCCCCTCGATCACCGCGCGGATCAGATGACCGCGGCCGTGCCGCCCCGTCAGCCCGATCCAACCGCCCCGTGCTGCCGGGTCCGGGTGCGGGCACCGCTCGCCTGTCAGATACGGCAGGAAGGCCAGCCCCTCGCACCCGGCCGGCGCCGCCTCGGCCTCCGCGAGCAGCTCGTCGAACGCCATACCCGGCGCGATCGTCTCCCGTGCCCACGCCAGCGCGCCCGCGGCCGACAGCATGCACCCCGTGATCGACCACTCGCCCGACCCACGCACATCACCCGTCGCGCTACACATTGTGTGTACCCGCCCCGCGGGCGAACCGGCTGCCCCCACATCCTTCATCGGGTGCGGAGCGTGCGCATAGATCACGCCCGATGTGCCGAGCGACGCCAGCACCATCCCCGGCTCCGCCACGCCCGCGCCCACCGCGCCAGCTTGGTTGTCACCGGCGCCCGCTGCAACCACCGCGCCTTCACTAAGCCCGAGCTGCCCTGCACCCCAGGCCGTGAGCCGCCCCGCCGGTGCTGCCGACTCGACTACATCGGGAAAATGCTCCCTCGCCATGCCGAGCGCGGCGATCACATCATCCGCCCACGTCCGCGCGACCGGGTCAAACACGAGCGTCCCGGCGCAGTCACTCACATCGCCGAACAGCTCGCCCGTCATGCACAGCCGCACATAGTCCTTCGGCAGGCACACCGCTGTGACCCGCGCCGCCAACTCGGGCTCGTGCTCGATGAACCACAGGATCTTCGGTGCGGTGAACCCGGTGAGCGCCGCGTTCCCGACGCGGTCGACCAGCGCCGCGCGTCCACCGACCGCCTCCTCGATCCGCATGCACTGGGCAGCAGTCCGCTGATCGTTCCACAGCAGCGCCGGACGGATCGCCTCGATCTCCGCGGAACCTGCTGCGTCCAGGGCCGTCTGATCGAGAAACACCGACCCGTGCATCTGCCCGCTGAACCCGATGCCGGTCACCGACGCCCCATCGCGTCCGCTCGCTGCAACCGCCTCGCGGACCGCGGCGCACGTCGCCCGCCACCACATGAGCGGCGACTGCTCGGTCCACCCCGGCTTCGGTTGAAGCAGCTCGTGCGGCGACGAGCCCACGCCCAGCACGCGACCGGCGCCCGGGCCGTCCGCCCCGATCGCCACCGCCTTGGTGCCGCTGGTCCCGATGTCGATGCCGATCAGCATGGTGCGCACTCCCGCAGGGTGGGGCGAGCAGCCTACGGCAACCAGCACATCACATCACATCACGATTGCCCGCCACGCGAGTGCGCGAGGGGCAACATTCGCAGTCGATCAGCTCAGACGACGGCGACGCCCGACCATCACGCCACCGGCGCCAATCAGAGCCACAAGGCCGCCCGGAGATGGGATCGCGACCACGTTGGTGATCAGAACCGACGTGTCGGTGTAGATCACATCGAAGATCGTGCCGTCGGATCCGACAACGCCGGCCGCGATGCCCGTGCCTACATCCGCGATCGCGTTGTCGAAGTTCCCGGTCACGCTCGACGCTGTCAGTACCTCGAACACCGCCGAGGGATCCATCGTGGCCGCCGGGTCGAAGCCGCCGAGCGTCGTCACGTCGATGAAACCCTCCGCCTCGAACGTGCCCGTGATCGAGAGCATGTCGAAGTCGTCGAACCCGGCGATCTCGAGGTCAAGTGTCGCGGTCTCGCTCTGCTGCAGGCCGCCATCCCAGGTCAGCGTGCCCGTCGACAGCCCGGGTGCGATCGTGCCATCGTTGATCAGGATGCCGTCAATGAAATCAAAGGTCCCGGTGCCACCAAGCACCCCGAAGTTGACAAACCCCTCGACGCCCGGGTTGATCACCAGCGCGTTGTTCACACCCTCCGCCAGGATCGTGCCGTTGTTGATCACACCGCCCAGGTTCTGCAGCAGCTGACCCGCCCCACGGATCGTCTGCTCCGAACCCACCGTCAGCGTCGCGTTCGTGCTCGTGATCTGGTTGTGCGCATCGTCGTTCAGCACGATCTCACCCGTGCCGTCCAGCGTCTGCGAGCCCACGAACGACAGCACCGTCGTAAAGTTGGTGTCGTTGTCACTCGTGATCGACCACGTCCCGTTGTTCGTCAGACCGTTGCGGATCTCCGCCGACTGCGACTGCACCTGGCTCACACGCGAACCGGCCGTCACCGTCACACCCGTGAAGTCGGAACTGGCGAGCGCCCGGATCTCGCCCGAGCCCACCGTGGTCAGCTCACCGCCGACGATCGCCGCGTTCGCCCGGACCTCGACGAACGAGCCGTCCGCTGCGTCGATCACGGTGTTGTTCGTGAACACGCCAGAGCCGAGCACGAGCCCACCGGCGCCGACCGCCGAGAGCGTCCCGTTGTTCACAAACCCCTCGACGCCCGGGTCGATCACCAGCGCGTTGTTCACACCCTCCGCCAGGATCGTGCCGTTGTTGATCACACCACCCAGGTTCTGCAGCAGCTGACCCGCTCCACGGATCGTCTGCATGGAACCGAGCGTCAGCGTCGCGTTCGTGCTCGTGATCAGGTTCTGCGCATCGTCGTTCAGCACGATCTCGCCCAAGCCCGAGATCTCCTGATCGCCAGCGAAGCGCAGAGCGGTCGCGAGATTCGTCCCCGTATCACCCTCGATCCCGAGCGTGCCGTTGTTCACGAACCCACCGTTGAAGGTGAGCGACGCGCTCTGCAGGAGCGTCAACGAATCACCCGCGTCGAGGCGGAGGTCCGCGATGGTCCGGGTTGCTGCGAGCACCACGTCGGACGTGATCAGCTCGTCGTCGTCGATCACGACGCCGACCGAACTCGAGTTGGGGTTCACCCCGGTCGACCAGTTGGCGTTGTCGGTCCACGACGACCCGTCACCGGCCCCGGTCCACACAGTCTGCGCCCCGACCTGGAGGCCGGCGCACACGCAGACAACAGCAGCAAACGATATGCGGTGGTGCATCACAGTCTCTTTCTCGAATTCACTCTCGATCGATCGGACGGGCCGAGATGCAATTCCCTGGCGCTCGACACGTCCGGCCACGGGCATTCACAACACGTGCGGACCGACATCCCTGGCACATCAGCCGGACGCACGACTACAAATTGTCACGATCACCTCATTCGGTGCTGTGCAATTCCAGAGTACTCCCACTCGCACCAGGGACAAGCCAAGCCGGTATCAATCAATAGTTTTTGTACAGATAACTTCACCAGATCCGGCGTCGAAACACAGAATCACGCCTGCCACAAGCTCACCGGCCACCGGGCACATCCCGCCGACCCATACACCACCAAGAGCCAGACGCACCGATACCAAGTACGACAACCTGAACCACCCGTGCGCGGATCAGGTCGTGCGTGAATCTGGGGGAGTTTTCGAGACAACCGACCGGCCGACTGAGCCTCAGGGGCAACCGTCGCTCAGCTGCGTGATGAACGCGTTGACATCGTCGGTGTCCGTGTCGCTGTCGCCGTCCACATCCCCGACGAGATTGCCCGAGGCCACGAAGCCGAGGTACGCCCCGAGGTCGAACCCATCGCTCGTTCCGAAGGGCAGCGCGATGTCCGCCCCGTCGCACCCGAACCCATCGCCGAGCGGCATCACGATCACCTCATCGGTGATCAGGCACGTCACGACGAGGGTCGATCCGTCCGCGCTCATCGCCATGCTCGCGCCCTCAGGCCCCTCGAAGATGAACGTCTCGAGCAGCTCGTACGCGGGGTCACCCGGCGCATCGTCGGAGATGTCGCCGTCGTACACATCAACCCGAGTCCGCCCGACGAACACCGGCGCGCTCGACGCCGCGCTCATGATGAAGAACCGGCCACCGGCCTGGTCGACCTCGATATCACGCGGAGAGAGTATGACACCGATGTTGAACGCCTCGGTGGTCCTCGTGAACACCAGCGGCACGTCGACCACGTTCAGACCGTTGTCGAAGCTGCCGTCGACGCCCTCGACCACGGTGAACGAGTAGGCCCGATCGCTCCCCTGCGACTCGCTGCCGGTGTTGAGCGCCACGATCGTGTCCTCATCAACGAAGCCGATCTGCACCGGGTCATCGGTGACGGCGGTATCCGGGAACGTATCGGAACCACCCGCGAAGATGAGCGGCGCGAAGCTGACATTGTTGGGGTCGGTCACATCGAGCAGCGTGATGGTGTTGTCATCACGGTTGGTCGCTGCCAACCAATCGCCGCTCGGGCTGAACGCCACGTTGGCAACACCGAAGCCGTCGAGTATCGGTGAGTCGTCGGTCGGGGTGAACGACGCCGTGTCGATCAGCGCGATCGAACTGAACAGCACCGTCGGCACCGCGAGCAACGATCCATCCGGGCTGACTACCGGATCGTTGTACAGGCCGCGGAACGAGCCCGTGATCCGGCCGAAGTCGCCAACAAAGATCGAATCACCATCGACCGCGTTCGTGTTCAGATTGACCCGGACAATGGAGTCCGTCGAATCACGGAGCGCCACGAAGGCGAAGTTGTTGTCGAGTGACGCCGCGGAACTGAAAGCACCCGAGCCGAACACCGGCACGTTTGTGACAGTAGCTGGCGTCGTGGTCAGGTCAGCGACCGTCACGAACACCTCGTTGTCATTAGGCACCAAGGCCTTCGTGCCGTCGGGCGTGATCGTCGGCTGCAACGCGAAGTCACCCGTCGCGAACACCTCGCGGACCGTGCCCTCGCGCACATCGACGATCGCCCCACTCTCGCTGTCCACGCCGCTCGCGACGAGCACCGATCCATCCGCGGAGAGCGCGACTCGCGCCGGCCCATCGAAGTCAACGGTCGAACCCAGCCCACGCCGATCGCTCTGGTTGACCGGCTGTCCCGGCTCGCGACGCACGCGGAACTCGCTGAACCGTCCGCTTCGGATAATCGCGAAATCGTCGACCGGCGAGGCGCCGCCGGTCATGATCGCGGGGAGCGTCCCGGGGGCCGTGCTCTCCAGGATCTCGAACTCCAGATCGACGATGTCGAGCCCGAACCCGACCATGAACACATAACGGCCGCTCGCACTCGGCAACGCACGCTCACCCGAGCCACTCAAAAAGAGCGATGTGCTCAGGTCACCGGTCGCCACGTCGTAAATGAACCCCTGGTTCGCCTCATGGATAAACACCTTCGTGCCGTCGGCGTTCATCGCGATGCCTTGGTCGACGAAGGTGGTCAGGTCGTGCGAGATCACCTGCACCACCGACAGATCGCTCGTGTTGCGGATGATGACGTCGCCATCGGTGCCCACGCCGGCAAATCGCGTCCCGTCCGTAGACACCGTCACACCGGCAGCACGCTGCAGCGGGAATCGTGCGATCGAGCCGGTGGTGGTGTCGATCACCTGCACCTCGTTGCCGTCGGGGTTCAGCACGCGGGTGGCGTCGAGCTCGATCGGGATGTTGCCGATGAAGTCACGTGCCCCGCCGGTGCCGAAGACCGACCCGATCCCGAGCCGCGTCTGGACATCGGGCACCGTCAGCGTGGTCGTGCCGGTCGAGAGGCTCACCACCTCGAAATCGTCGAAGGTGACGTTCTCGACGGTCTCGCTCTCGCTGAACACCGCGACGGTGTCATCGTCGGCCATGAGCAGCACGGACGCCGGCAGCACGGTCGACGACAGATCGATCCGCTGCGTCACCATGCCGGTCGACAGGTCAACCACCGCGATCTGGTTCTCCTCGTGGAACGCCGTGACCGCGAAGGAACCGTCCGACGACACATCGAGCCCGACCGGGCGCGCGGGCAGCGGGATGTCCATCACCGGATCATCCGTCGTCGCGTCGTAGACCACAATGTTCTGGCTGTAGTACCCGGGGTTCAGATACCTCGTGCCATCGGGCGTGAAACCGAGCGTGCTCGCGAGATCGATCTCGAACTCGGCGCCGATCGGGATGCTGTACGGCGCAATCGGCTGCGCACCCGACACCGAGGCAGCCAGAACGAACATCGATGGAATGACTTTCGACGACACCTTGACTGTCATTGCACTCTCCAATGAACGGCGCGAGCTGGCCCCCAACGCGATGTGGGGCACGCTCCGTGAACACCCGTCGATTTCAAAGACACCCAACCGGACAGCCGCAGCGCGGCCCCCGACCATAATCATATAATCTGATACCTTGGTGCGTTTTCCTGTGGCCCGCAAGGGTGAACCGGTGAAATCCCGCCAAGAAGCAAATTTCGCCCCGTCACCCCCACAACACTGCGGCGCCGCACACACAGCCTCCTGATAATCTGGGGCCTTGCGCGCGAGCCTCTGCTCCATCAACCCTGGTTCCGGGCTCCTTCTACTGCACACCACACACGAAAACAGCCCCGCCGATCGCTCGACGGGGCTGCGTGATTTGAAAGTAGCCGAGTATCCTCGGTGCGTGTTGCCACGCACCTACCCGCTCTCTTCCCGTTGACCAAGGCCATCGGGCGTGCTCCCGGGATCGTCATGACGGATCCTGGGTGGTTCGAGCGGCTGAGACGATGCTAACTGTCCGGCTGGAGATCGCTCTCCGTCGAGAGGGGTTATGCCATTGACCAACAACACGCTGGTGGCAGGCGTTCTCGAACGAGCCGGTCTAAGTTAATCCCTTAGAAAGGAGGTGATCCAGCCGCAGGTTCTCCTACGGCTACCTTGTTACGACTTAGTCCCAGTCACCGA
>JBCDJJ010000067.1:0-20278 GCA_038747915.1 Planctomycetota bacterium
CGCGACGAGCATCATCCAGATCCTGGCGACGCCGGTGGTCGGCATCACGTTGCTGCTGCTCGCGGTGGAGCGGACGTTCGGCACACCGATCTTCGATCCGGCGCTCGGCGGCGACCCGGTGCTGTTCCAGCACTTCTTCTGGTTCTACTCGCACCCAGCGGTGTACATCATGATCCTGCCGGCCTTCGGCGTGATCTCCGAGATCGTCGCGGTGCATGCGCACAAACGGATCTTCGGGTACCGAGCCATCGCGTTCTCCTCGATCGCGATCGCCGCGGTCTCGTTCCTGATCTGGGGCCACCACATGTTCACGTCGGAGACGCCGGCGGCGAACGTGATCTTCAGCTTCCTGACGTTCCTGGTGGGCCTGCCGACCGCGGTGAAGGTGTTCAACTGGGTCGCGACGTATTACAAGGCCCAGATCTCATGGACCACGCCGCAGTGCTACGCCGCGGCGTTCCTGTTCTGCTTCACGATCGGTGGCCTCACGGGTCTGCCGCTCGCGACGCTCGCGACCGACATCATGTTGCACGACACCTACTTCGTGGTGGCCCACTTCCACTATGTGATGATGGGCGGCACGGTGCTGGCCTTCGTGGGCGGGCTGCACCACTGGTGGCCGAAGTTCACGGGTCGGATGTACAACGAGTTCTGGGCCCGCATCGGGTGCGTGATCGTGTTCGTCGGGTTCAACGTCACGTTCTTCACGCAGTTCTTCCTCGGGACGAACGGCATGCCCCGGCGGTACGCGAACTACGACCACGGCATCGTGCAGTTCGAGCTGCTGCACAAGGCCTCGACGATCGGCGCCTTCCTGCTGCTGATCGGGTTCTTGATCCACCTGGGTGTGTTCGTGTGGTCGCTCGCCGCGGGTCGGCGTGCCTCGGCGAATCCGTGGGGCGGGCTGACGCTCGAGTGGGAGGCCGACTCACCGCCGGTGGAGCACAACTTCGAGCACGAGCCGCTCGTGACGCACGGCCCGTACGACTACGACACCACCGTGCCGCCGAACTGCGACCCAGCAGATTGGCCGCTGCCCGATCCCGAGGACGTCGCGCGGGTGCACGGCGCCCACTGACCGCGCGACGCTTGTTGATCACCGGTGGCACGGGCACGGCGTCCGTGCGAGACTCCCGCGAGAGCCCATGAGCACGATCACCCCATCCGACCTCCCCAACTCGCCGCCGCCGACCGGTCCTGGCTTCACCGAGCCGGTTGATCCTGTCCACGGTCATCATTGGCGCTCGCTCGATGACGAGCAGGACGGTGCTAAGTTCGGCATGTGGATCTTCCTGGCAACGGAGGTCCTGCTGTTCTCGGGCTTCTTTTGCGCGTACGCCGTGTTCCGCATGTGGTACCCCGAGAACTGGCACGAGGCCTCTCGGTACTACCTCAACTGGAAGATCGGCGCGTTCAACACCGTGGTGCTGCTCATCAGCTCCTTCACGGTGGTGATGGCGATCCGGTACGCCCAGCTCAAGAAGCGGATGTGGTGCCTGTTCCACCTCACCATCACACAGATCTGCGCGCTCGCCTTCCTCTTCATCAAGATCGTGTGGGAGTACATCCCCAAGATCAAAAAGGGTGAGCTGGTCGGCGGGCACTACAACTACATCGGTGGTCACGCCCACCTCGGCCACGGCGAAGCGACCGCGCACGGCGTGGCCGCAGCGGCCGGGCACGACGCCGGCCACACCGGCGAGTACGCGGCGCATGCCGCCGAGGATGCGCTCAAGTACGCCGGTGGCCCCGAGTGGTCGAAGAACCTGCCCGACATCCCACTGCCGGCGGTGTTCGACACCGGGTACCACTCGTTCGAGCCCGGGGCGCACGATCAGGTGTTCCTCGGCATCTACTGGGTGACGACCGCCACGCACGGCGTGCACGTTCTGATCGGCGTGTTCCTATTTGCCTGGATCATGTGGAAGGCCTGGAAGTGGCAGTACGGGCCGAAGAACGTGACCAGCCTCGAGAACGCCGGCCTCTACTGGCACATCGTCGACATCATCTGGATCTTCGTCTTCCCGCTGATGTACCTCGTGTGAGCGCACCATCATGACCAACCACGACACCCACTCCGATCACGACGCGCACGACGATCACGTGCATGTCACGCCGTTCTGGCCGATGTTCAACGTCTTTATCGTGCTGGTCGTGCTGACGGTGCTGACGGTGATCACGTCCAACGTGCACGAGCTCAAGCTGGGTAACTCGGTGTTCGTGATCGACTCGAACATGCACATCTTGCTGGCACTGACGATCGCGACGATCAAGGGGCTCGCGGTGGCCGCGTGGTTCATGCATCTGCGGTACGACAAGGCGATCAACACGGTGGTCGCCGGCGCGACGCTCTTCGTGGTCGTGCTGTTCATCGGCTTCACGCTGTACGACCTCTCCAACCGCGACACGGTGCTCGCCCAGGAGGGTGGCGGGGCCGCGGTCTACCACCCGCTTGCCAACCCAGCGGGCACGGTGACCGACGCCGCGGGCTCGATCTTCCCGGGCGGCTCGCTCAACTTGTACTCGGGCGATCCGCAGAAGAAGTTCGGAAAGCAGAAGTCCGAACTTTCGATCATGGAGTACGTGCGCCAGAGCGCCCAGCAGATCGCCGCCAACCCGCCGCACACCGAGGGTGATCACCACACCGGCGAGCACCACGAGGGCGACGGGCACACTCATTCGGGTGCCGATGCTCACGCTGACCACACCGATGGCACGTCTCACGAGGGCGACGCCGATCACCACGACACCCCGGCTACGGAAGACTGAGCGGTGCGCGGTTCCCTGAAACAGCTCGCAGCGGGGGTCGTGCTGTCGCTCGTCTCGCTCGCGGTGCTGCTGATCGCGATCCCCCAGCTTGTCGACCGGCTCTCCGGACGCGAGGGGCTCGGCGATCGGCCGGTGTTCTGGTTCGGCGAAGCGTTCCCATTCGGCTCGTTCCGGTACGCGGGGCACGAGCTGCAGCTCACGCGTGTCGATCCGGACCAAGTGCCCGGTGACCTCCTGGCCACGGATCCCGGCCTCGCAACCGGCTTTGTCGAGCTCACCTGGCGAGGCGTCATCACACGCATCCCCTACCCGCCCGAGGAGCAGCGGGCGATCGGCCCGCCGTCCGATGCCGACACGCGTCTTCCCGGCATGACGGCGCACGAGCGCTGGTTCCGCCTGATGCCGCTCGCCGAGGTGGAGGGCGTGTCGGGTCGCGACGAGCTGATCGAGCTCATCGCTGCCGGCGAGGTCACACCTCGCCTGATCGCCGCCGCCCGGTACCCCGCAGAGGGGTACGACCCCGACTCGTGGGGCCTCGTGCGGCGCAAGGAGTGGCCGTACGTGTTCTACGAGCTGCTCGTCGACGGACCCCCAGCGGAGTCGATCCGCATCACTCGGGCGACCTACGGCGAGTTGGAGGCGATCTACGCCCCCGGCCCCTACGACGATCCGGTGGATCTGTCTCCGGAGGAGAAGCGGGCGGGTCTGTGGCGGCACGATGCGATGCTGCAGGTCACGCCGTCCCCGCTGTACCGCTCGAAGGACAAGATCGTCGAGGAGGGCATCCTGGCGATGGGGTGGACGTGGCCCGCCGCCGCCGGTGCCGCGGCCGGCCTCCTGCTCGGCCTCACACTCATCGCCGCCTCACGGGTCGACCCCGCCTCGGTCGAGCAGCGGGCCCACGTCATCGGCCGCGCCACCCAGCAGTAGCGGACAAGCTGTCGATTGCTGGCGCCAGGTGTCGCCGGTAGCCCCGTCTCGCAGACAGTGTGATGCCGCGAAGGAGCGCCCGATGACACACGTCCAAGGACCGGCTGTGGAACCCAAGCCCGACACACCCGCCCGAGACGGCCACGAGCCCGGCCACCCGCGTGATGTTCGCCCCGAGGGGGGGGCACCGCTCGTCGATCTCATGGGTGGCGTGGTGCGACGGGAGATCCCCGTGCTCGACCACGGTCTCGTGGCGCTGGTCGATGTGATGCCCCGTCTCGTGCCCGAGGGCCAGACCGCGGACCAGGCGATCGTGCAGGCAGCCCGGGTGTCGTACGGGGCCGGCACGAAGAAGGTCCACGAGGACCGCGGGCTGATCCGGTACCTGCTGCGGCACCGGCACACGACACCGTTCGAGATGGTCGAGTTCAAGTTTCACTGCGCGATGCCGATCTTCGTGGCGCGGCAGTGGATCCGGCACCGCACCGCGAACGTCAACGAGTACTCCGGGCGGTACTCGATCATGCCGGACCGCTTTTATGTGCCCCAAGCCGAGCAGGTGCGCGAGCAGAGCGCGGGCAACCGGCAGGGCGGGAGCGAGCCGATCGACGCCAGCACCGCGGGCGAGTTCCTCGCGCTGCTCGATGACGCGGAGTCGAACTACGCGAAGTACGCGAGCCTCGTCGAGAAGGGCCTGGCCCGTGAGCTGGCACGGATCGTCTTGCCGCAGAATCTCTACACCGAGTGGTACTGGAAGTGCGATCTGCACAACGTGCTGCGATTCCTCTCGCTCCGCCTCGACGAGCACGCGCAGTGGGAGATCCGCCAGTTCGCCCAGGCGATGCGCACACTCATGGAGCCGATCGTTCCGGTGACGCTCGAGGCGTTCGACGACTACGAGCTCGAGTCGATGCGGCTCACCCGCCTCGAGATCGAGGCGATCCGCTGCGGCGAGGCGGAGATCGCCTCGACGAACACACGCGAGCAGGCCGAGTGGGCCGAGAAGCGAAAGGCCCTCGGCCTCGACCCGTCGTAGCCGGTGGCGGAAGCGTCTCGCTCCCGCGGACGCTCGCCGGATGCCTTGGGAATGAATGTTCATGGGAGCGAGACGCTCCCACCACCGATCGTCGTCACTCCGTTTGGCGTGCGCTTGGTGCCGTGGTCTGAGCAACGCGAAGGCCACGCGAGCGGGCGGTTCAAACACCATAGTCGTGGCCTTCGGATGCCTGCGACATCCTCCAGACCACGGCACCCATTACGCGATGTGCTCGAGTGAAGGAACTCAGGGCTCCTGGCGTGCGCCCTCCCACACCAGCAGCGAGCGGTTGCGCTCGCTCACGAACCCGAGCACACGGACCTCTTCGTCCTCGCGCACCGCGATGAGTCCATCGCGGCGGCCGATCCACCACTCGGTCTGCCGCTGCACGCGGGCCACACCGAAGTCCGACTCGAAGGTGGTGCGGATGAGCGAGATGCGTTCGGTCTGCCCGTCGATGGTGACCTCTTGCTGACCGACCGACTCGATGGTGAGCGTGCCGGTGCCCTCGCGCTCGATGCGGTCGGGCTCGCTCGCGGGCCGCACCGTGAGCTCGACCTCTTGCTCGATGCGCTGGCCGGGTTCGAGCGGGCCGGGGAGGAACAGGATGGGCGGGTCGAAGATCGTGATCAGCCGCCGGCTCGTGTTGTGCATCCTGGGCACGACGACCGAGCCATCCTCCCGCGCAATCAGCAGTCGCTCACGCACGGTCCGTTCGCCACGCTGCTCGCTCACCCAGAGCCCGCCCTCGCGGGTGCCGAGGGCGTAGGTCACACTCGGCTCCGCGGCGCCCGGTGCTTCATCGTCGAAGGTGCGCGCCCACCCGGCACCCACTTCGTTAAGCGGCAGCACATCATCGGCCCCGACCGCGGGCCCGCGGTCGACAATCTCACCGAAGGCGATGGGTTCGATCGAATCGTTCTCGGTCGCGCGCGTCGTTGTGCATCCGCCCTGGAGTGCCATCGCTGCGGCGCCGACGAACACGATGGGGCAGAGCGCTCTCATACCGCGATCGTACACGCCCGCCCGACTCAGTCCGCCACCACATCCACGGTGTTGGCCCGGTAGTACCGCACCACATCCCGCGCGAGCGCGATCGCGCCCCGCGGACGCTGACCCGTCGTCGCCCGCACCTCGGCCCCGATCGCGAAGGCGAGCGACCACTGCCGAATCAGCACGCCCCACGCCCGCCACACCGGCCACGCGGGGTCGTAGATGTTGGTCGACTCGCTCGTCACGCCGTTGAGCTCGATCAGGCGGAAGCCCTCACCGTGCGCAAGAGCCTCGTCGGACTCGTACCGCAGGTCGAAGCGCCCGAAGTAGAAGCCGTCGACGGACCGGGCGATCTCGTCGAGCCGTTCCTCGAGCGCGGGTGTCAGCAGGTGCGCCCCATCCTTGAACATGCACCCCTGCGCGTGATTGCCCGACTCGGTGATGCGGAACCGCTCGCCCGAGGCCGGCACATCCTGCAACCGATCAGCAAAGCGCTCGTGGAACACCTTCTCCTGCACGCGGCTTCGCCGATCGGCCCAGATCAGCTCGGCAATGGTGCGTGCGCCGTCGCCCTCCAGCTCGCGGAATACCTTGACCGTCGCGGAGAACAGCGAGCCGCGCTCCTCGCTCGGGCGGCGCACGTAAAAGACACCCGCCTCCAACGGCCCCGGGTGGTACACCTGGAGGTGTACGTCGACGGGCACCTCGGTCAGGTAGTCCTCGAGCTCGGCGCGGTCGCGGATCCGATGCACCGCCGTGCCCCGCTGCGAGGCGTCGGGCTTGACGATCACCGGGAGCGACCATCCCGCCTCGTCGATCGCGCGCATCCCGGCATCGGCACGCTCGCCCGGTTCGTTGCCGTGTGGGATCAGCCGCGTGTCGAGCCGCCACGCCTCGGGCAGCATCTGCACGATGTCGTGCTTCGACTCACCGACCAGCCCACCGTCGGGCATGCACGGGTTGGCGAGCGTCCACACCGTGAGCGAGCGGTGCTTGATCGCGAGCCACGCGAGTGCCGGCACGATCGGGAGATAGACCAGCCACGTCGGCCAGAACTCGTGCTGCGTGAGGCGGCACCACTGGGCCATGAGCCGCTGCCGCCCGCGGTGCGTGACGACCTGCACCGTGACGTTCACCACGACGATGACGATGATCAGCCCGAGGATGAACGCGAGCGGCCCGAGCTCGAGCCACCGCGCGAGCGGGCCAACGATCGTCCAGCTGATCGCGGCCACGCCGACGATGAGCGGCGTCCAGATCGCCCCCGCGATCGCGGTCCAGAGTGCGAACCGCCACGCGCCCGCCTTGGTCACGCCCGCGACCACGTACAGCGGCAGCCTCGTGCCCGGCAGGCACCGGCTCATGAAGATCGCTGCAGCGGTCCGCTTGGTGAGCCACGCGCCGAGCTTGTCGATCGAGCGGGTCGGCATCCATCGGCGCACCGCCTTCCAGCGCAGCGCCGGCCGGCCGATCCGCCGCCCGACGAAGTACAGCCCCATGTCGCCCACGAAGATGCCGAACCACACCGCGAAGAGCCCGACGAACACATCGACCTGCCCCGCTGCGATGAGCACGCCGGTCGCAGCCGCGGTGCCGTCCTCGGTGAGCAGCGTGCCCGCCGCGATGATGGCGATCTGCGCCCACGCCCCGAGCCCGCGGCGAAAGTCGCCCACGGGCAGCCCCGGCGGGGGTTCGCGCGGTCCCTCGGAGAGGTCGTCCGTCCGCCGTGTCGGCACGAAGCCCGGCCGGTCGACGCGCGCGATGAAATCGGTGTACGCCTCCGCGAGCGCCGAAGCAGGAGGCGGTGAGAAGAGCATGAAGTGCCCCTGCGGGAACATCACCAGCTCCGAATGCTCGACCAGCGCGTGGTGTTCCTCGGCGACCCAGTCTCGCACGAGGAAGTCGCGCCGACCGTGCAGGATCTGGAGGGGCACGCTCGCATCAAGGTTCGCGAGCTGATCGCGGTACGGCCGGAAGTCCGAGTCGAGGAAGTTGCGGATGAAGGCATGCCGCTCCGCCCGCCCGCCGAAGAGCCCGCGGTCGAGCAGGCCGAAGTGGGGGATGAGTTCGGGCACACCGACGATGCCCGCGTACCCAAGCAGATATTTGAGCTGCTCGAAGTGCCAGTCACCGCTGCCCTCGCCCTCCATGATGCCCACGCCGCCGTAGAAGCAGAGCGAGGCCACGCGATCCGGCGCGAGGTCGAGCATCTCGAGCGCCACCGCGGACCCCATCGAGAAGCCCAGCAGGTGGGCCGACTCGATGCCGAGCGTGTCCATGAGGTGTATCACGTACCGTGCGTGCGCACGCGGCGCGTAGCTCGGCACCCATCGATCGGAGATGCCGAAGCCGGGCAGGTCCGGGGCGATCACGAGCCGGTTGCCCGCGACCAGATCCGCGAACCCACCCGCGCCGAACTGGCCGGCGCCACCAGGCGAGCCATGCACCAAAATGGCCGGCGGGCGCGCGGTTCGAGTTCCCCAGATACGCGATGCGAAGCGCACCGGCTCACCCTCGCGTTCGCCCATCGCGGTGAACCGCGGCGACTCGATCGCCAAGTAGTCGTGGTATGCGGGCGAGAGCTCCGTCTGGCGGTACCCGCCATCGCGGACCAGCCCAGAGATCACGACAAGGACGACGTACGCACCGAGGCACGACCGCCAGACCCAGCGCCGTCGTCGGCGTGGCGGGACCGGATGATCGGTCGTGTCTGCCTCGCTCACACGCGCTCCACGTCGGCCCGGTGCAACTCGCAGGTCACGGGCTCGACGCCGAGCCCCGGCGGGCCGCCATGGTACGTCAGCGTGGCGGTGTGCTCTTCGATCTCGACCGCGGTCGAACTCACCGACTCGGCGTCGTCGCGCGACATATTGACCGAGAGCTCCGGGTGCTCCGGCCACCGGTGCGCATGGAACGCGTCCTGGTGCGCGGGCGTCCGCGAGGCCTCGTCGGCGAACCACTCCGCGAACAGCTCGAGTCGTGGTAGGTCGACCAGCGCATCGCCAAGGCTGGATGAGGTAAAGCACACCGGCAGGTCGTGCGCCTTCCATATTCGGTCACGCCCGATCGCGGGGCGGTTCGCCCAGATCACGCCTTGTCCCTCGGCATCGACCGCGACCAGACGGAACGGTCCGAACTGCAGGCCTTCCAGTTCGGCGAGGCGCCGTTCGACCTCATCGATCGAGCTCGCATCGATCAGCAGAGGGATGACCTCGCCCCGCGACCGCTCCCCGCGGGCGGGGTACTGCTCGTCGTTTCGATTGAGGAGGGTGAGCGCCAGCCCGTGCTCGTTCACGCCGATCCAGGTGCCGCCGCTGATGGGGTCAATCGGCATGACCGTGCGCACACCGGCGAACGACCTGGCCCGAGGCGGTTCGGCGGGTGGCCTGGACCGCTGCTCGTCGCGGTTGCAGGCCATGCGGACCCCGCTCGGCGTTCGGATGATCGTGACGGTGCACATCGGTCGGGATGAGACGAGAGCGCGGTGCGGTTACGAGCCCGACTCGGCGGGTGTGCCGGTCGCAGCCCGGTAGGCCTGGGTCGATGGAGCCACGCCGAAGCCCTCGGGGAGTGGGATCGACTCCACATTGGCGATGGCACACAGGATCGCGTTGTGGTGCACCGCGTGACTGAAGACGAAGGCAAGCTCGCGCGCGAGCGTCGATGGCACGCCGACGAGCTCGCCGGAAGCGCTCAGCGCGGTTCGCACCTGAACGGGTGAGGCGAGGTCGGACACCGCGACGGTGCGGAGGCGAGCCGCGAACTGCTCCAGCGCCGTTGCTGCGGCGTCCGGATCGGTCTCGATCACGGTGCCGCGTTCGCGCGCGTCGTAGTCGATCACGCCGCCATCGAATCCCTGCTCCCATGCCAAAAAGTGGTCGATCGTGTGGCGGACGTGCCCACCGATCGCGCCGACGTTGGTCGCTGTGGGTGCCGTGTACGCGCCCACGGGCAGCGAGCGGATGAAGGACGCGAGCTGATCCGCGAGCGCAATCAGTGGAACCGCGCTCACGGGGCCCGTCATGCGGGGCGGAGAGTGTGACAACGTCTGGTCCGCAGGTGGCATCGGTGCTCCGCACGTGTGTGAAAGGGGCTCGAACAGCCTGATTCGGAGTGTACCGATGCGTGTGTCGCCGGGTTCGCTGCACCGTGTAGACCCGTGTGTCCGGTGTCACTCGTGCCGGAGCGCCACGATCGGGTCGAGGTTCGCGGCCCGGACCGCGGGGTACAGCCCGAACACGATGCCGACCGCCATCGAGATGCCGAGCGAGAGCGCCACGCTCCACGGCGCGACCGATGTCGGCATGTCGGCGAACGCGGTAATCGCGAGGGGGATCGCCAGCCCGATCGCAACGCCGATGAGTCCACCAACGGTCGAGAGCACCACGGTCTCGATCAAGAACTGACCGATGATCTGCTTCTTGCGCGCGCCGATCGCGCGTCGCACACCGATCTCGCGTGTGCGCTCGGTCACCGAGGCGAGCATGATGTTCATGATCCCGATACCGCCCACGAGCAGACTGATGCCCGCGATCGAGCCGAGCACGATGGAGAACGTCCGCTGCGTGGCCTCGGCCTGGCGCAGCAGCGCCAGCGGCACGCTCATCCGCCAGTCGCGCTTGGGGTGGTGGATCTCGAGCAGACGCTCGATCGCCGCCGCCGCGGACTCGACCTCTTCGAGCGAGCGCACGCGGACGATGAGCTGGTGCAGCTCGACGAGCTCCCGGCTGCGGCTGCCCGCGCGCCGCTCGACGTACACATCCCCGAACCGATCCCGCGCCACCTGGAGCGGGATGTACGCGTCGACGTCGCGGTCGGGCGTCTGCATGCCCTGGCCCTGGCCCGTCTCACTCCGAACGATGCCGACCACCTCGTACACCGCGTTGCCGATCCGCACCGGCTGACCGATGGTGCCACGCGTCGCGAGCAGCCGGCGCGCCCCGTGCTCGGTGAGCACCGCCACGCTCGCGCGGTTCACGAAGTCGTTCTCATTGAGCGTGCGGCCCGCGATCATGTCGCGATCGACGAGATCGAACCACTGCGGGGAGGTGCCGACCACGCGGAGCTCGAGGGCGCGCTCGCCCAGGCGCGCCTCGGCGCGCACGATCTTGGCCGGCACGACCGCGTCGACCGACTCGACCGCGTCGAGGATCCGCTGCTCGTCCTCGTAGGCCAGCCCGTACCAGCTCATCCGGGTGCGCTGCGTGCCGGCGCTGGCCTCCGCGAGCGATTTCTGGCTGGTGATGATGATGTTCTGGCTGCCGAGCTTGCGGATCTGCTCGAGCGCTTCGCGCGAGGCCCCCTCGCCTACCGCGAGCATGGAGATCACCGCGCCCACGCCGAACACCACGCCGAGCATCGTCAGCGACGAGCGGAGCTTGTGGAGCAGCAGCGTCTTAACGCCCAGCCTGACATTGCGAAACAGCCTCGGCGCGGCGCTCACGTGATCGTCTCCTCCAAGCGCTCGATCCGCCCGTCGCGCATGTGCAGCTGATGGGTGCCGTGGGCCGCAACGTCAGGCTCGTGCGTCACCATCACGATGGTCTTGCCCTGCGCGTGGAGATCGCCGAGCAACGCCATGATCGAGTCGCCGGTCGCCGAGTCGAGGTTGCCCGTCGGCTCGTCAGCGAGCAGGAACGCGGGCTCGTTGGCGAGCGACCGCGCGATCGCCACGCGCTGCTGCTGACCGCCCGAGAGTTCGGTCGGCCGATGCCCGAGGCGGTCGCCAAGCCCCACGCGATCAGCGAGTTCGGCCGCCCGTTCGGCGCTCTCGCGGGCCGGCATGCCGAGGTAGCTCATCGGCAGCTCGATGTTCTCCCGCACGGTGAGCTGCGCGATCAGGTTGAAGTTCTGGAACACGAAGCCGAGTCGTCGCAGACGGATGTCGCTCAGCGCATCGTCGTCGAGCACGCCGACATCGGCATCTTCGAGCAGATATTGACCGGCGGTGGGGCGATCGAGGCACCCGAGCAGGTTGAGCATGGTGCTCTTGCCCGACCCCGATGGACCCATGATGGCCCAGAACTCGCCGCGCGCGATCTCGAGCGAGACACCAGCGAGCGCCCAGACCTCTTGATCGCCCATGATGTACCGCTTCTTGACCTCGTCGAGCCGGACGACCGGGGTGCGATCGGTGGCGGTGCCCACCGGCGCCTGGAGCGAGGGCTCGATCGCCGCGCGCGTCACCGGGTGCCCGCTTGCGCCGTGCTGGCCCCGCGGGCCTGTGTGCGATCGCCGCGAGACTGGCCGCCGGCTCGGTGCATCTGCTGCCCGCGCGGCGTGATGCCGGCGACCTCGTCTTGCCTCGGGCCACGCTGCGGCGCCTCTCCATTGGTCCCGCCGCCGAGCGGCGGTGTGAGCAGCACGGTCTCGCCGTCCTGCAAGCCGGACACGATCTGCACCATCGAGGAGTTGTCGGCGCCGAGCTGCACCTCGCGCGGTGTGGCCTGGCCGCCCTCGTCGACCACATGCACGATCGGCTGGCCGCGCACCCGCGTGACCGCCTGCACCGGCACCGCGAGCGCCTCGTCGAAGTGCTCGACCAGGATGGTCGCGGTGCCGCTCATCCCCGTGCGCAGCTCGGGCAGATCGCCCTCGAGCGCGACCGTGGTCGAGAACACCTTCAGGTCGGGGTTGAGCCACACGCTCGTGGCATCGGGCAGCGGGGCGATCCGCTGCACACGGCCTTGAAGAACGAGGTCGGGCATCGAGTCGATCTTGACATCCGCGGGCAGGCCGACCGCGAGCTTGCCGAGTGATGACTCGTGGATCTTGAGCTCGATCGCCATCGAGTCGGCGGTGGGCAGGTAGATGAGCTCCTCGCGGTGCCGCACCAGCTTGCCCTCGTCGAGCGGTTCTTGGTCGCCACCCCACCGGTTCCCCGCGCTGGTCGCGTACACCACCATGCCCGGGGCGGGCGCGAGAATCTTCGTCTTGCCGATCTGGTCCTCGATCTTCGTGAGCCGGTCCTTCTGCTCCTGGAACTCGTTGTCCCTCCATCGAAGATCGGCCTCGGCCTTGACGAGATCCGCACGAGCGACACGCTGCACACGCTCGAGAGACAGCTGGGCCTGTTCGATGTCCGACTGGAGCTGCGTGACCTGACGCCGACGGGTGAAGTCGGTGAGGACCTTGAGCGTCTCGCGGCGCACCGACACGGTGAGCTCGGCTCGCTTCATCTCGAGTTCGTCGGCCAGGAACTCGGTCTCGGAGAGATACTTCTCATCGTAGAGGCGCCGCGACCACTGGAACTTGTCGGTCGCGCGACGCAGCTCCTCCTCGGCGAGCGTCACATCGGCCTCCGCCGCCATCAACTCGCGCGGATAGTCGCCCTCGATGTACTTCTGGAGATCTTCTTTGGCGAACTGCAGGTCGAGCTCGGCCCGCGAGATGTTGCTGCGGTTCTGGCTCTTGACGACTTCCAGCTCTTCCTGCGCCCGCACGAACGCCGCCTCGGCGTTCTGCACGCGGATGGCCCGCTCGGTGCGGTCGTTCTCGAGTTCGCTCGAGTCGAGCTCGACGAGCAGCTCGCCCGGCTCGACGATGCTGCCCTCGTCGATGATCCACGTGATGGCCCGCTGACCTTCGACCTCGCTCTTGAGCGTTCGACGGTCGGCCGAGCGGATGGTCCCGGTCTCGTTCACGGCGATGGTGAGCGGCCCGGTTCGGACGGTATAGGTCGGCCGATCGCTCTGCGAGCCATCGGCGTCCGGCTTGAGCACCCATGCACCACCGGCGAGCCCCGCGACGATCGCGAGCGCCAGGATGGGCGTCGACCACCGGCTACGAGGAGAGTTGCGCATCGCCATTGCGTAAGGCCTCCGGTTCGATCTCTCGCCACAGCCCGCGCTCGTCGACCTCGAGCACCCCGAGATCCCGCTGCAGCTCGAGCTCCGCGACACGGTAGTCCACCAGGGCCGCCGTGAGGGCGTTCTCCGCGGATAACAAGTCTTCCTGGGCTTCGAGCACATCGCGGATCGAGGCGCGGCCGGCCTGCAGAAAAAGGTCGGTGCTGTCCACGCGTCGCCGCGCCACGTTCACCGATTCCGCCTGAATCCGGATGCCCTCGCGAGCATTGAGCAGCGTCCGCAGGGCCTCGCGGATGTCCTGCTTGATGCCATCCTCGAGCGCCTGGATGTCGCGTGCCTCGCCTTCGAAGTCGATGAGTGCCCGCCGGTAGGCGTTCCGCTCCGATGTCCGCTCGAAGGGCAGATCGATCGAAAGCAGAGCCGAATAGAACCCCTCATCGACTCGGACCGAGGCGTTCTCGAGGGTCGCGGTGCTGAGCGATCGCCCCTCGCCGAGTGCGGCTCGTCCGAGAAGTGTCACCTCGGCCTGCAGCGCATCGGCCGCGACGGCCACCTCCCGCTGCTGACGGGCGAACTGGCCGATCTGCACCCGCAGGTCAAGCCGATTCGCGAGGGCAATGAGGATCGCCGGTCGCTCGTCGATCTCGAGCGGTCCAGCGTCACTCGGGTCGGGCCCGGTCAGCACCACCTCGGCATCCGCCGATGGCACCTCGCCCTCCTGGCCGAAGCCGGGCGGCGCACCCTCGAGATACCCCGCGAGGCGCGGCAGGTCGCGGAGGCGGTCGAGGTCCGACTGATCGAGCCGGACCTCGGCATCGACCGGGAGACCGAGGGTGAGCTTGAACCCATCCAGCGCGCTCGCGAGGTTCTGCTGCGAGCTGATCCACCCCTGCCGCGCGACCAACTCGTCCTGGGCCGCCTGATCGACCTGGATCTCGGGCAGACGCCCCGCATCGGCGAGTCGGCGGGCCCGCCGGGTCGAGCGGATGACGCGCTCGTAGTTGTCCGCGGCGTTCTGCACCGCATTGGCGCTCTGCAGCACCGAGAGGTAGCTCGACGCGACATCGACGGCGAACTCGCGCTTGAAACGCTCGAACGTCCAAATCGCGAACCGCGTCGCCGCCTCGGCCTGGTCGAGCGGATCGCGCACCACGAACGCCGCTGCCCCGCGCCCGAGTGGGATGCTGATGCTCGAGTCGACCGTCAGCCCGTAGTTGCCATCGCCGCCCTGCGTGAACAAGCGCACAAGATCGAGCGCAATCAGGCCCGTGAACTCCACACCGTTCTGGAACCGCCGGCTCAGCGCGAGTGTGTCGGCGTTCTCCAGGCCAAGCACTGGGTCACCCGGGCCGGTGTCGGCCGAGAAGAGCGTGTCGACGACGCCGGTCCACGTCTCGCGGAACTCGTCGCGCTCGAGATCGAGCGCGAGCGCCGCCTCGAAGACCGATTCCTTCTGGGACTGGTACGAGCGGCTGTTGGCGGCGCCGACCTGCAGCGCATCGAGCAGGTCCAGAACGATCGGCCCCGACACCGAGCCCTCGACGATCGGCACCGCGGCCGGGCGGTCGGTGAGGTAGGTCTCGTCCGGCCAGGGGTCGAAGGTCACGCCGTACTGGCTCGAGGCCGAGACCGGGGTCGAGACGGGCAGCGCCTGATCGAGCAGCAGCCGCTCGCGGAGCAGGTCCTCCGCCCGGTCGATCGTGAACGGCTCGCGCTTGCCGAGCAGCGCTTCCTGTGTCTCGCCGATCGTGTCGTAGGCCACCCGGTCGGCCTCGCCGCGGAACTCCTCGGGCGTGCGGCACCCCGGGCTCAGGATCAACAAGCCCGACAAGAGCATCAGGCACCAAGGGGAGCGGGGGCAGCGGGTCATAGGACCGGGCATTGTGCCATTACATGGTCGGCGAGGAACCGTTCGGAGTATGTACGTCGTTCTTTGGCGCCGCGTTGATCACGCACGTG
Source organism: Planctomycetota bacterium (assembly GCA_038747915.1). Taxonomy (GTDB): domain Bacteria; phylum Planctomycetota; class Phycisphaerae; order Phycisphaerales; family UBA1924; genus JBCDAP01. Next base: position 15,496 of record JBCDJJ010000067.1, read on the forward strand.
TTCGGGATAGACTGTACTAGTAAAATGTTTTTGCATCGGGACTCTCTCCTGCCTACCTCCCACAACGTTGAGATCGAGAGCATGAACCTATGAGCAGATCCGTTGTCGCTGCCATCGTGTGCGGTCTCACAGCCTTGTCACGGCCCGCCGCCGAGGCGCACCCGACCGTCCCCATCGAAGTCGGCTTCCTCTGGCACATGCACCAACCCATCTATGTGCCATACCTGACTCCCCCGGAAGTTGATGCAACGGGCCTGTTCACGTTTTCCGTCCAGGACACCCACCACATGCGCGTCGGACCCTACCGCGGGTGGCCCGGGGCGGCCATCGGCGCCGGTCTGTCCCAGCCCAACCTCGGCGCACAGGTCTCCTTCTCCGGATCCCTCGTCGAGAACCTCGATGCGATGGAGGCGGTCGCCCCGTGGAACTGGTCGAACTGGACGAGCGACTACAACAACGCCCGCGCGTGGTCCACGGCCCTCGGGAATCCACGCCTCGACCTCGTCGCCTTCGGGTACCACCACCCCTTGATGCCGCTGCTCGACGAGCGCGACATGCGCATGCAGCTTCGGCTGCACAAGCTCGTCTCGGGGCAGACGTGGGTTGGCCCGGCGTCGCGGGGCATCTTCCCGCCCGAGACAGCGTTCAGCACCCGCATCATCCCCGCGCTCGCCGCCGAGGGGATCGAGTGGGCGCTCGTCGACAACATCCACTTCGACCGTGCGTGCATCGGCTACCCGCATAACGATGCCGCTGGCATCCCGGCGCCGAACCGTGCGGATCAGATCAATCCCAACCCCGGTGCCAACGGCGGCGCGTGGGTGGCGCTCCAGAATCTCTGGGCGCCCACACCCGTGAGTGTGCCGTTCGGCTACCAGCCCGCGTGGGTTGAACACGTCGATCCGAACGCCGATCCGCTCAACATCCAGCCCGCCGACGTGTCACGGATCGTTGGTGTCCCCGCGGCTCGGTACGAGGGCAACGAGGACGGACGCGGCGGGTTCGGCGCGTTCCTCTATCAACAGGTCATGGATCAATACCGCGCGCACAACACCGACGCCGCCCGGCCCATGTTCGTGATGCTGCACCACGACGGCGACAACTTCGGCGGTGGCACGGAGTCGTACTACCACTCCAATTTCCAACAGATGGTCGCGTGGGTCTCGGGCACCGCCGACTACAACGTCTCCACCGTTGACGACTACCTCGAGCGCTTCCCGGTGCCGCAGAACGCGGTGATCCATGTCGAGAACGGATCGTGGGCCGGGGCGGACGCGGGCGACCCCGAGTTCAAAAAGTGGATGGGTGACCCGGACGAGAACGGATGGAGCCCCGACCGCAACTCCTGGGCGGTCCTGACCGCGGCAAAGAACATCGTCTTCACCGCAGAAGATGCCGCCGGCCCGGCGAGCACCAACCTCTCCCATGTGCTCGCGGGCGTTGGCTCCCCGGTCGAACGCGCCTGGCACTTCCTGCTCGCGGCCCAGGCGTCGGACCACTGGTACTGGGACGGCACCGAGGTCTGGGACTCGAACGTGACCGTGGGCGCGAACCAGGCGGTCGAGGCCGCGGGTGAGTTCTTCGCAGCGGCGCTGTTCAACGATGCGACCGAGCCGACCGTGCTCGTACCCCACCGAGAGCCCTACAACCCCGGAGGCGATGAGTTCGGACAGTCGATGCCCACCGATTTCGAGGTCTGGACCTTCGCGCACGACTACTCGGGGCTCGACACCGTGACCCTCCGATGGCGCGCCGACGCGGACGGCATCAACCCGCTCGGCTCCTATCAGAACGAGACGTACGCGGGCGGGCCCGAGGTCGGGGCGTGGGAGTCGATCGCCATGACGCCGACGCCTGCGCCGGCGCGGCCGCCGCACGTCGAGGCCCCGCACGTGATCGCGACGCGCTACGCCGCCACCATCGCTGGGCACCGGAACGTGCTCCTCGACTACTACGTGGAGGCGGCAGACACCCTTGGGAATGTGCACCGGTCGGACATCCAGCACGTCTGGGTCGGTGATGGCGCAGCCGGCGGCGGGAACGACCCGCGTGTCACGATCGACCCCACGCCGCCACAGGCGGGGCAACCCGTGACCGTCGCGTACCAGGCCGATGGCGGGCCGCTCGCCTCGGCGAGCACCGTTCGTGCGCACGTCGGCTTCGATTCGTGGCAGGTGGTGCTCGACCCGGATCAAGCGATGGCCGATCCCGATGCCGATGGTGTATGGGAGGTGACCGTCAACGTGCCCGCCGGTGCGATGCACCTCGATCTCGCATTCAACGACGGGGGCACCACCTGGGACACCAATGCCGGGCAGGACTGGAGCTTCGCTGTCGCGGGTGCGTCGCCGCCGGCGTTCACTCTCGATGGTGCGCTCGACGCGGGGACCGTTCTGCTCGCGTCCGAGGGCGTCTCGCTCTGGGGTGGGCTCGACGGCTCGACGCTGTATGTCGCCACCGAGGCACCGGGTGATGAGCTCGATCGATTCATCTTCGTAGCGGGCGCCCCGGGTGCCGAGGTCGCGGCGCCGTGGGCCAAGGCCGGTCAGGTCGCACGGTGGGATGCCTTGCTGGCCGGTGAGTCGACGAACGACTTCGCCGGGTGGTTCGATCAGAGCGCGCCGATCGACGTCGCCCGAGGTGCGGTGCTCGAGGGCACCATCGACCTCGCCCTGGAACTCGGCGACCTGCCCGATGCGGTCTTCGTCGCTGTCGGTTCATGGGGGACGAACGAGGCGGGCCAGCTCGACCCGGCGCACCAGGCGCCCGCATCGATCAACAACGACGGCATCCTCGATGCCGCCGAGTATCTCCGCATCGAGTTGTGCGAGCTCGTCGACGGATGCTGCCCGGGTGATCTCTGGGGCCCAGCGGGCGTCGGTGATGACATGGTCGACATCTACGATGCGGAGCGGGTGATCGAGTTGATCGGCTTCGCATCGGTCGAGGCCGATAACGCCCCGCCGATCGGATCGGTCGATGCCTTCGATGGTGCGGTGCTCATGAATCTCATCGCGGGACCGTGCCCGTGACATCGTCGAGATGGTTCAGCTCAGCACCGGCAGACTGACCCGGCGGACGAGTTCGTTCGTCGGCGTCGCGACCAGGTCATACCCGTTCCACCCGGTGATGGTGCACCGGACGAGCTCGCCCGTGGCCGGCGCCTCGCGCGAGGCGACCAGCGTGGCGGCGTCGATCCCGGGCGCCTGGCCGGAAAGACGGCCGCGGAACACGCGCATCTCGCCCTCGGCGCCGGCTTCCCCGTCGATCAGCACGTCGAGCACCACCCCGGAGTGCTCAGGAGTGTCCGGATCGAACTGCTCAGCGAGGTAGGCGTTCTGCTCGAAGACGATCCGCTGCTGAAGCTCGAGAAGCTCGCTCTTGCGGGCCTCGGCGACCTCGCCGGGCACCGCGAGCGCAGCATCGTTCGCCATCTTGCCGGCCCGCGTGGTGTCTTCGGGCGAATACGTGAACACCCCGACCGCGTCGAAGCCGATCTCCTCGACGAACTCCATCAGCTCCGCATGGTCGTCATCGGTCTCGCCCGGGAAGCCGGTGATGAACGTCGTCCGGATCGCCATGCCGGGCACACGGTCGCGGAGTTTGAGGCACAGGTCGCGCTGCTGCGCCGCGGTCACGCGGCGATCCATCGCCGAGAGCATCGCATCGCTCGCGTGCTGAAGCGGGATGTCGAGGTACGGGAGCAGCCGGCCGTGCTCGACAAGTTCCGCGAAGGCCTCGATCATCTCGTCCGGGAAGGTGCTCGGGTAGGCGTACATGAGGCGGAGCCATCCGGCGCCGGCCTCCTGAGTTGCCACATCGCTCAGCTCCCGCACCAGCGCCGCGAGCCCGCTCGCATCGCCCGCGAGGCCAAGATCCTCGCCGTAGCTCGTGGTGTCCTGCCCGATGAGCAGCAGCTCGAACGCGCCGTCGCGGATGAGCTCGCGGGCTTCGGCGACGATCGCCTCCCGCGGCTTGCTCCGCATGCGGCCGCGGATGCTGGGGATCGTGCAGAACGCGCAGTGCTGATTGCACCCCTCGCTGATCCGCAGGTAGGCGTAGTGGCGCGGCGTGAGGCGGAGCCGGGCAGCGTCCGACTCGTAGTAACCGAGCCCGCGCCCGCGCTTGCCGTCGATGGTGAGCCCGATCGTCTCGACACCCGCCTTCTCAGCTGCGTGGAGTGCGTTGCGGCTGATCCAGTAGGGCGCGACGGCACCCGCATCGTCCACGCCCGTGCGCTCGGGTCGTCCACCGCGCACAGCTTCGATCACGCGTTCGCGGTCGTACACGCCGAGCATCGCGTCGATGCCGGGCTCCCAGTCGAGCATCTTGGCGCGGTGCCGCTGCACGAGGCACCCCGCGACGACCACGCGCTTGACCTCGCCGCGCTCCTTCGCCCGCACGGCAGCTTGGATCGTCGCGAGCGACTCCTGCTTCGAGGCTTCCAGGAACCCGCAGGTGTTGATGACCACCGCATCAGCGGGGTCGATCTCGGGCTCGGTCGAGGCGTCCTGCTCCGAGCCAGCGACCGACAAGTCCTCGCGGTTCGCCCCCGCCCCCGCGGACACCGGCGCGATCCCGTCGGCCGCGAGCAGGCCCAGCATCTTCTCTGAATCCACCAGGTTCTTCGGGCACCCCAGGGAGACAAAGGAGACGGTCTTGATGTCCGGGTCGCCGGGCATGGGGGCGATGGTAGGAGCGCCGGAACCGGTGGCGGAGGCAGGATTCCTACGCCCCCGGCCAGTTCCGCCACCCGCCCGCACCGCCGCCGGCCTACCCCCGC
>JBCDJJ010000068.1:0-19666 GCA_038747915.1 Planctomycetota bacterium
CCCCGGGGGGGTGGTTTTCCTCTCCCGCCCGCCATTGGTTTTTATCCCCCGGCCCCGGGCGGGGGGGGGCCCCCGGGGCTCGTCAGGGGGGAGCCTCGAGTGATGAAGGCTCCGGGCTAGCGGTCGAGCTCCGCTGCCACCACGTTGAGCGAGCCCAGGATCGCCACGATGTCGGCGAGCATGTGCCCCTCGGTCAGCTTCGCCATGACGGAGTAGTTGATAAAGCTCGGCGGCCGCGTCTTCGCGCGCCAGGCACGCGACGAGCCGTCGGCCACGATGTAGTAGCCCAGCTCGCCGTTCGCGGTCTCCTGCGCACCGTAGGCCTCGGCGATCGGGGCGTCCCACCCGCGGTTACTCATGATGATCTCGAAGTGCTGAATGAGTCCCTCGATCGAGCCGTACACCTGCTCCTTCGGCGGCTTGACGTACTTGCCGTCGGCGTAGGTGTCGATCGGCTGGCCCTCGATCGTGCGCCAGATGTCGTCCGAGAGCAGCTGCCGGATGATCGCGGCCGACTGCTTCATCTCCTCGATGCGCACGTGGAACCGCGCGTTCGAGTCGCCGCCCTCGTGCACGGGCACGATGAACGTCACGCCCTCGGCGCCCTGCCCGTCCCAGTTGTCGGCGTAGCAGAGGTACGGCTCGTCCTTGCGGAGATCGCGCTCGACGCCCGCGGCCCGGGCGATGGGGCCCGAGAGCGACCACCCGATGGCCTCCTCCTTGGAGATCTCGCCGACGCCGACCGTGCGGTCGATGAAGATGCGGTTGCGGTTCAGAAGGTCTTCGAGATCCTTCACCGCCTGCGGCATCTCCTTGTCCACGAAGTTGCGGCACAGGTGGCGGAACGTGTCGTCGTCCGGCAGGTCCTGCATGGCGCCGCCGACGCGGGTCCAGTCCGGGTGGTACCGCTGACCGGAGATGAAATCGCAGATGTCGTAGACCCGCTCCCGCTGATTGAACCCGTAGAGGAAGCCCGTGAACGCCCCGAGATCGAGCGCCGCCGCCCCGCAGCACAGCAGGTGGTCCTGGATCCGCGCCAGCTCCGCCATGATCGTCCGGATCACCTTCGCCCGCGGGGTGATGTCGATCCCGAAGAGGGTCTCCACCGCGTGGTGCCAGCAGATGTCGTTGGCGATCGGCGACAGGTAGTTCATGCGCGACACGATGGTCACGTACTGGTTGTAATCCAGGTGCTCAGCGAGCTTCTCGAAGCCCGAGTGCAGGTACCCGATGTGGGGTGTACACCGCGCTACCCGCTCGCCGTCGAGCTCGAGCACGAGCCGGAGCGTGGTGTGCGTCGCCGGGTGCTGCGGGCCGAAGTTGAGCGTCCACCGGTCGCCCGTGTCGACGTGGTCCTTCAGATAATCGATTTTGTCGACATCGGTGTCGAAGGTGCGGGTGGGCGTGTCCGGCGTGCCGGGCTTGAGCGTGTATCCCATGGGCAGCAGCGTCCGTGAAAGAGGGAGGGCGGTCCGGGCCTGGGCGGATCCATTCGCCCGACCGAGGAGTATAGAGGCGGGTCAAGCGGACAATCGAGACCCTGGAATCGGCAGTGGCCACCGTTCGGTGCGCCCACGACCGGTGGTGGGAGCGTCCCGCTCCCACGAACACTCGCCCGAGCACGAGCCAGGGGCGAGATCACTCGAACCGATGGTGAGCACCCCACCCGTGGCACGTCCGCCGGTGCGCGCGCCGATGGCCTGGTATCCGAGGAAGTGGATATGACCGATCACAACGAGCAACAGCCGCAGCGATCGACACCACGCTGGCGACCGATCGTGCTGGGTGCCACGATCGTCATCGCGCTTGTGTTCGCCACGATGCTTGCCCTCTCCGGTGTGCGTCAAGAAGCTCGCGTCAAGCTCTCCATCAACAACTGCAGACAGATCGCCATCGGCATCCAGAACTACGCCGCAGCGAACGATGATCTCCTCCCTCCCTCGATCGAAGAACTCATCCCCTACATGATCGAAGGCTCGGGCCTTCCTCACATCCTCGATGAACTCCTCGTCTCACCCATGCGACCCGCGAGCGATCCAGCCGATGGCTACGACTACCTGCTCCGCACCGACCTCACCACGACCCGCATCGCCGACATCGGCTTCCCGAGCTCGACCATCCTCGCGCTCGACGCCTACATGCTCGCCTGCGGCCACTCCACCATCGCGGTCGCGCTCGCCGACGGCACCGCACGCCGCCTCACCCGGGCCGAGCTCCGCGCGCTGTGCGACGCCCCGTTCCTCACCCAGAACCATCCCCTTCTCGAGCTGTTCGAGATCGACCGGTGGATCCCGCCGCAGACCCCGTGAGGGGCGACAGACGGGGGCGGCACCGCGCGGGTGCTGCGGAGGCGATCGCCACGCGGTCTTCTCGACGACCAGCCGCCGATATCTCGAAATCCAGCAACCCGCCCCACCAATCACCGTTTGAAGAAGATCAGAACACCACCGGACGCCCGGTTTTTCGACCATCTCCCTCGATCCGCTCCGGTGCCCCGCAAGGATCACACACCGCCAGCGTTGGCCCCACAACACGCCGAACCGCCGCATGGAGATCACCGCGATGAAACAGCTCACCCCATGGGACCCCATGGTCTGGTCGTTCCTGGCAGCGGTCTCCTGCGGCGTCGCCTCCACCGGTGCGACCGCGGAGACACCCGCGGACGCCCCACCCGACACCTCCGCTGAAACCTCGGCGCCCGACCCCAACATCCTCGCGGGCCCCGAGGTCGACGAGACCATCTCCGACCCTGACCGCCTCACCCTCATCAAGCGCGACTTCGACGGCTCCATCGAGCGCATCCAGGGCATGCACGAGGTCGCCGCCCTCGACCTCTTCGAGCTCACCGACACCGTGCGCACCGCCATCGACGACACCCTTGCCGAACGCGGCGCCACCGCCGATCGCCTCGCCATCGACCACATCGCCCTCCTCGACCAGATCCGCGGCGCGATGCAGCAGCGGCCGCAGTCGCAGGCCGAGCGTCGCGAACGCATGCAGCTCTTCCGCGACTTCCGCGATGCCATGGAGCCGCTCCTCGATCGCGGCACCATGCGCGACGAGATCGCCGGCCTGCTAAGCGAAGACACCCGTGCCACCTACCTCCGTGTCATCGCCGAGTACGAAGAGGCCATCGAGGCTCAGCGACGAGGCCACGCCATGCCCGCCATGGGCATGGACGACGACCGCGAGCAGTCGGAGCGCCGCCAACGCATGCGTGAGCGCCTCGGCCAGCGTCTGGGCCCAAACGGCGCCCTCGGCATGGATCGGCGCGACTTCCAGGCCCTCGCCCGCGAGCTCGGCACCTCGCTCCGCGGCATCGTCGAGATCGCCCAGCGACAGCTCAACGCCATGCTCGACGCGGTCGACGCCACGCCCGAGCAGCGTGCCGAGTTCCAGCGCGTCCTCCAAGACTTCAACAACGAGCGAGCCGGCGCCGACCCCGACGACCCCATCCGTCGCAACCCCGACCAAGCCATCCGCGCACGGCTCCGCGACGCGGTCAACATCCTCACGCCGGAGCAACGGCAGAAACTCGCCGAGTACATGGGCGGCTTCGTCTCCCGATAGGTCGAACATCACGGAACGCGTGCGCGAGCGCACGCGCCGCACGCATATCCCTCCGTGCGCCTCGCATCCGAACCACTCGGACAGGGTGCTGCAGAACCTGGCGACACCGCGTCCTGCGACAATGCAAACACACCAATCACCTCGACCTCACCCAATCGTGAGTCGGCGTTGCATGGCCCAGCTCCAGGTGTCGAGCCCGCGGCCCCGGGCGATCACGGCTTTCTGAACATCTCGTGGACACCGACCCAACGCGAGCTATTCTTCATATGCAATCATATGATTGAGAGATGTCGCGGGTGTGTGCAAGCAATCATCTCGCTCATCAGGTGAACATGCCATATGCATACGAAGGGGGATGGATGAGACAATCAAATCTGCTCGCCACGTCAGCCGCCGCGGTGCTCGTCGCTGCTCACGGTGTCCATGGCCAGTTCGCGGTCTTCGACTATGCGGGCGAGGTGCTCGGCTCCACGTTCATCTCCGACACGATCTTCGCTGACGTCACCGATGACCAAGTGTTCCGCTTCACGGTGGTCATCGACACCACCGTGCCCGGTGAGATCTATCAGAACTCACTGGTGTTCGGCACCATCATCGAGGACGGCATCGAGTTCGAGGATGCTGTCGTCAACATCCAGCTGCGCATCGCCGACTCGTTCCCCGAGCTCGACACCAACCCCGTCTTCGATCTGTGTACCGACCTGCCCGCCGAGACCAGCTCGAGCACCGTGACCGTGCGTACACGCGATATCAACGACCCGAACAACACCGCGGGCATGCTCGTCACCGCGTTCGACGGGATCCAGAGGTGGGGTGTGAGCTTTAGCTTCTTCGACTTCGAGGGCGCGGGCACCTTCGACTTCACCCAGGGTGTGCCGGTTCCGACCGATTCCACCCTCTGGCGGATCGGCACCTACGAGATCCGGGGTGGCACCGGCGCCTTCCGCGGCACGACACAGACCAACTCGCCTCCCTCCGCCTTCCTGATCACCGCCGCGACGGGCTTCGCGGCATGCACACCGTGCCTCGCCGACTACGACCTCGACGGGATCGCGAGCGCGTTCGATGCCGCCGCATTCTTTGCGGATGTCGCCGCCGGCGCCCCTGAAACCGACATCGCCCCGCCCTCCGGCATCGATGTCGACGATGTCGATGCCCTTCTCGAGGCCCTCGCCATCGGGTGCGATCCGTGAGCCGGCCCGCCCGCGCCGCGGGCTTCACGCTGATCGAACTGCTCGTGGTGGTCGCCGTGATCGCGCTGTTGATCGGCCTGCTGCTCCCGACGCTCGCCAGGGCACGGGCGAGCGCGAACCAGCTGCTGTGCGCAGCAAACCTCCGCCAACTCTCCATCGCGTTGCTCGCCTACACCGCGGACGCCCAGGGCGCTCTCCCGGACATGTACCGGGGCATCGAACCGCCCGAGGGCGAGCCGGCCCAGATCCCCCACAACCAGCCCTACATCCTCCCGGGCCGAACGATCTCGCACCTAAGCGATCACTACGACCTGGTCGAGCAACGCGTCGACACCCCACATCCCGTCTTCTCCCAACTCGTCACCTTCAGTTGGGAAGTGCCGCAGTTCGACTGCCCAGTCGCGCCGAATCTCTCGGCTGAGGAAGACGGCTTCATCGCAGGAGCCGGGAACCTCGTCGATTATTCCTACTCACCACGTACACGCAGAGAACTCCCGCAGCACACCGACTACATCTTCGCGTTCAAGATGGCCGGCGTCATGCTCGAACAGGCCGCGAGCGACGACTGGTCAACACCTCACCGGCGCTTCGCCGGCGAGACACCACCGGCGCTCTACATCTTCCCGCGCGACGAGCATCTCCCCGCCGGCACCCAGACCGCCTCCAACCGGCCGGACGATGTCCTCATCGCGGACATGAACGTCATGCAGGACACCTTCGGCCGGTCCAACCACGCCGTTGCCCGGCGCGGGTACTACCTCGGCGACCCCGAGAACTTCGCCCGTTTCGTCAGGTCGGGCTACCGTGTGCTCGCCGACGGCGCCACGATCCTGGCCTCGCGCCAGGACATGGGCAGCAACGGCTCGTTCAACGCCAATCAGACCGACGCCCGAGCGCTGCACCGCACCGTCTCCGAGTGGTACTACTGGTGAGCGCACATGTCGACGCCGCCTCGGCACAACCGCCGTGGTTCATCGTGAGTTCACGGTCAGTCGAACCACGCATGCAGCATTTCGATCTCGGCGTCCTTCCCCATCGCGACAGCACGCCGCCTGGCTCCCTGCGCCACTGCTGAGGGCGGCCGCCCGTACCGTTCCTTGAAGATGCGGGCAAAGTGCGACGCCCGGTGGAACCCCCACCGCTCGGCCACCTTATGCACGCGAGCGCGTCGATCGACGGCCGACGAGGCGAGTTCCGTGAAGCACCGCGCGAGGCGCTGATCGCGGATGTAGGCGGTCACGCCGCCGGGCCACTCGAAGTGCCGGTATATGGTCGCCCGCGAGCAGTGGAACGCCTCGGCGAGCATGTCGGCCCCGAGCGCGGGGTGGTGGAGATGGTCGTCGATGAACACTTTCATCGCGCCGAACGTGAGCATCGGGCGATCGGTTGTCGACAGATCGTGGTGTGATCGACCGGTGCGGCCATTCGCCGCGTCGGCGACCGCTGCGTTCAGCACCTCGAGAAACCCGGCGGAGAGGTGCGGCGCCTGGTGCTCCGAGGATGTCGAGAGACGGTGCCACGTCTTCTGCCACGCCTCGAAGAGGGCCAGGCCCATGCCCGCGGATGTGTCCCACTCGATCACGGGTTGCTCGGTGTGGATCCACGCTGCCTTCTCGAGGCGATTGCGCGGGATCACCAGCCCGAGCTTGGTCGTCGCCTCCGACGCCGACGAGTATCGGTGCGCCCAATCCTGAAGCGTGATCCGCCCCGGCCGCATCTCGAACGCGGTGTCCCCCGCCACGCCGCGCTCACCACCGGAAAGCGGCATGTGCAGCGTGATGTGGTCGGCGTCGGAGCTGCGCACATGCCCTCGATCACGGGTGTACATGCACGCCGAGAACGAGTTCCAGGCAAAGATCAGACCGTCGACCTGATAGAAGGCCGAGGCGGCGTAGAACGACGGCAGGTCCGCTCGTGGCTGCGTGTCGAACACCACGCGGGTGACCTCTCGCCACTGCTCGTAGGCATCGCGCCCCGCGGTCGGGTGGCCCGGCTGCGCGGCCTCGTGCCCGAAGCGGATGCAGGGCAGCACCGGGCCGCGGGCGAACTCGTCGCCGGCGCGCTCGGCGTGGTCTGTCACGGGCGTCTCATCCATCTCGATGACCGAGTGTGGCATAGGAATCGGTGCAAATCTGGCAAGGTGGCCAAGTTTGCACTGAACTTGAGACGCAGAGACAACTCTCGCTCTGATTTGTTTCGCATGGTTTGGCGTCGCTGCGGGATGGCTGCAGCGGCAATGGACCATCACACCGCGCACCGTCGCTGGGAATCAAGAGAGTAGAACCCAATCAGATCCAGAACATGCTCGCCCGTGTGTGCATGGTGGCCTTCGCCGCCGACCTCGCCGTTTCCCTCGCCCCGGGCCTCGAACCGGTGCGCGTGACCGGTGCACACCATCAACAGGCATATCCACGCTTCGACCGGACATCGTGTCAGGACAGCAATCATCACATCACCGCACACAGAGAGATTCATCCGTGAGATCACCTGCGCACACACTCGCTCTCGCCGCCACCACAGGCCTGGCGCTCACCATCACCACCACCGCCTCGGCCCAGGAGGAGCTGCCGATCACCGGAATCGTGCTCTCGTCGAATGATGGGCTGTTTGACTTCACCGTGCCAGATATCGCCGGCGCGATCTACGAGTTCCGTGTCTACGGCGCGCCCGGTGGCGATGCGACCGTTGTATCACCCTCGTGCAGCGCCGCGGGCGGACGCGCGAGCGACGTGACGATGCGCGCTGTGGTCGGATTCGGCGAGTTCGACCTGACCCCTCTCCATCGGCTGCGCTTCATCAACGGGGCTGTGGGGAGCAGCGCTGTGAGTGCGAACCTGTTCACCGGCTCGGCCGGTGGCGGCGGAGGCGGGGGCTCGGCGATGCTCTTCGACACGTCCGGGAGCCTCTCGAACTTCATCCCGATCATCGTCGCGGGCGGCGGCGGCGGCGGCGCGGCCTTCACGGACGCCAACGGCGCGTGCGGACCCCAGAGCACCGGCGGCGATGCGCCGCTCGACAACTCCGCGGGAAGCGATGGGAGCACCGGCGCCGGGGGCGCCGGCGCGGGCGGGAGCAACGGCCAGGGCGGCAGCAGCGGCGCCAGCTCCAACATCACCGGCGGCGGAGGAGGCGGCTGGCTCGCCAGCGCCAGCGGCACCCGCGGCGGCCAGTTCTGCGGCGCGATGGGTGGGATCGGTGGCGGCATCACCGGCGCCCGCGGTGGCTTCGGGTTCGGTGGCGGTGGCGCCGGCATCCTGGGCGGCGGCGGTGGCGGCGGATACTCCGGCGGCGGCACGGGGGGCACTGGCGGCGGAGGCGGCGGAGGCGGCACCTTCACCGACACCCGCTACCAGCAGCGCGACCCGAGCGTGAGCGCCAGCAGCTTCGACTCCGGCGGCTTCACTCTTCGCCTCGCCGGACAGGTCCACAACGAGCGTGAGCAGGCGCTCCCCATCATCTTTGACGATCGCTTCAACTCAACAACGATCATCGGCACCACCAACCAAGCGAGTATCTCGCCGCTCGATGGTGTCAACGATCCGGCTCGCGACGTCTGGTACACCTACACGAACACCAAGTTCTGCGAGCTATCGGTGGAGTTCTTGTTCGCCTCTGCCCTCGCCGATCAGTTCGTCCTGATTGTTGACGACGGCCCGCCCGCCGCGTTCACCACCGACCAACTAGTCACGCTGCAGCCGGGGGAGACCGTCGAACTGCGCATTGCAAACGGCGGTGGTCTCTTCTCGGTGGACATCCTCCTGGATGAGACGACAGCGGACTCTGACGGTGATGGCATCGGTGACTGCGATGACGAGTGCCCGGGCGACAACCTTGCGGACTCCGATGCCGACGGCATCTGCGACGGGCTCGACATCTGCCCCGGCGTGGACGACCTGACGCTGACCGACGAGCAGATCAACAGCGATGTGGACAGCGACGGCATCGTCGATCTGTGCGATCGGGCGTGCGAGGTCGATATTTCCCCCGACGGCGAGTACACCGAGGACGACTGGATCCTCTTCTTCTTTGTCGTCGCGCTGACCACCGAGCAGGGACGCATCGACAACTTCGACTTCGATGACTCGGGCACCTTCGACGCCTTCGACTACGCCGCGGTCTCGAACTGGTGCGAGTGAGCGAGCCGCGGATAGAAACGTCATACAGGACACATTCGGCCGGTCCAATCGCGTCGTTGACCAACGCGGGTACGACCTCGGTGAACCCGAGAACTCCGACCGCTTCGTCAGATCGGGCTACCGGGTGCTCGCCGACGGCGCCACGATCCTGGCCTCGCGCCGGAACATGAGCAGCAATGGTTCATTTCAGGCTGACCAGGCCAACGCCAGGGCGCTGCACCGCACCGTGTCCGAGTGGTATGACTGGTGTGCGCACGGCACAGTACCCTCGCCGTGATCTCCACGGCCCATCGGAGAGCCGCAATCAGTCAAGCCACGCGTGCAGGGCTTCGATCTCGGTGTGATCGCCCGCGACGGCAGCACGTATTCTGGCTGCCCGCACAACTCCCGATGGTGTTCGGCCGTAGCGATCTTTAAAGATGCGGGCGAAGTGCGATGCGCGGCGAAAACCCCACCGTTCAGCAACCTCGTACACACGAGCGCTCCGGTCAACGGTTGGCGACGCGAGTTCCGCGAAACACCGCGCGAGACGTTGGTCGCGGATATAGGCGATCACGCCGCCCGGCCAATCGAAATGCCGGTACACCGTTGCGCGCGAGCAATGGAACTCGTCGGCAAGCATGTCGGCGCCGAGCTGAGGATGGCGGAGATGGGTGTCGATGAATCGTTTCATCGCGCTGAGCGTGGGGATCGGACGGGTGGTCTGCGGCGGCTCATAGTGTGATGGATCGTCACGGCCGCCTGCGATGTCTGCGATCGCGGTGTTGAGCACCTCGAGGACATCCACGGAGAGTTGTGGCGCATCGTGCTCGGATGATGCCGACAGACGATGCCATGTCTTCTGCCAGATGTTGGCGATCGCGCGGCCCATGCCCGTCGTGGTGTCCCATTCGATCACCGGGCTCTCAGCATGGATCCACGCCGCCCTCTCGAGGCGATCGCGCGGGATCACCAGCCCGAGCTTCGTCGTGGTCTCGGACGCGGACGAGTACCGGTGGGCCCAGTCCTGGAGCGTGATCCGTCCCGGCCTCATCTCGAACACGGTGTCTCCAGCCACGCCGCGCTCGCGGCCGACGAGCGGCATGTGGAGTGTGATGTGGTCGGTGTCGGAGCTGCGGACGTGCCCGTGGTCGCGGGTGTAAGTACACGCCGCGAACGAGTTCCAGGCGAAGACGAGACCGTCGACCTGATAGAAAGCCGAAGCCGCGTAGAACGAAGGGAGCTCGACACGTGGATGCACGTCGAAGACGACGCGGCCCGCGTCCCGCCACTGCTCGTAGGCGCCGCGACCGGCGTGCGGATCGCTCGCGTCCGGTGCATCGGTTCCGAACCGAATGCAGGGCAGGCGTGGTCCGCGTTGGTGTGCCTGCTCGTCGGTGCTCGCGTCGGCCATCTCTCTCGCTCGTGTGATCTCGATTCCCGAGTGTGACATAGAGAGATCGGGGCAGCGATACTGGTGAGACAGAATCGCGGAAAAATTGAGACGCACATGCAACTTTTGGGTCCGTTTGGTTCCCATTGTTGTGCGTTGTCGCATGGAAAGCACGGCAAGGAATACGAAGTCGCCAGTAACGCGTGCTGCACCCACCCTGAGCAGAGGACCCGTTCAAATGCAAAGTATGATGACCCGTGCCTCGGCTGTGACCTTCGCCACCGGCCTTGCCGTTTCCGTCGCCCCGCTCGGTGCCGCCTCGGATCCGGAGCTCATAGCGACCGGCGAGACGCTCGAGTTCTTCTCGCCCACGGGGGACCGTCAGTTCGGCGAGCCGTACGAGTACATCGTGCCCGACCTCCTGGGCTCGGTGTTCACCTTTACCGTCTACGGCGGTGACGGCGGCGGCGCCCTCACCGGCGACAACAACCCGTGCTTCAACGCCGGCGGCCAGGGCGCCACCGCGACCATCGACGCGGTCGTCGGCGAGAGCGAGTTCCAGCTGACGCCCGGCCGCGCGATCCGATTCATCGTCGGCGCGCAGGGAGGCCCGGGCAGCAGGCCCCAAGCCAACCGCACCGTCGGGGGCGGTGGCGGTGGTGGCTCGGCCGTGGCGTACAACGCGACCAACGGGGGGCCAATGACCCCGAGCGGACAGAACGGGTGGGAACTACTCGCTGTCGCCGGTGGCGGAGGCGGTGCGGCGTCGCAGTCCACGTTCGGCGTGTGCTCCGCGGCCGATCAGGAAGGAAAAGATGCGGAGACAGGGACCGCGGGTGGAGATGCTGTTCAAGGAGCAGGCGGCAATGACAACGGCGAAGCCGGGGGGAGCACGATCGACGTCTCGGGGGGAGGAGGGGGTGCCTTCGAGGAGAATCCTGCGAGCACCGGCGCCGGGATGAAAGGCTTCAGCGCGGCGGGCGGCGATCCAACCGGTGGGAACGGCGGCACAACCTTCCCCGATCCAGGCGGCTACGGGTTTGGCGGCGGCGGTGCTGCAGAGGATGGTGGGGGCGGGGGTGGCGGCTACTCCGGTGGTGGCGGCGGATTCAGCGCTCGGGGTGGCGGTGGTGGTGGGTCGTTCACCAACGACAACTTTGCCTTCTCGGTGAATCAGATCGTGACCGGCTCCTCGGTCGGCGACAACGGCCGCATCGACTACGCCATCACCGGGCAGATCCACGACCAACGCGCGGACGCGCTGCCCATCCTCCCCGAGGGGACCGAGTCCGATCTCATCTTCACGCTCTCGGGTACGACCATCGCTGCGACCGTCTCACCGCTCAACAACGTGCCCGAGCCCGGTCCCGACGTCTGGTACACGCATACCAACACCTCCGAATGCGAGCAGTTCTTACGACTGGACTGGCCGGTGAGCCAGAACACGCAGGTGGTCAACATTCTCGGGTCCGGCACACCCGTCCAACGGACAGCCGGGCCGCTCAACATCTCGCTCGATCCCGGCGAGACCCGCGAGTTCCGTATCTCGAGCCAGAGCGAGACATTCGCGATCGAGGTCGACTTCGCCCAGGTCGGCGATTCCGACAACGACGGCGTGTGCAACACCGTTGATATCTGCCCGGGGGTGGACGACCTGACGCTCGATCCCGCCGATGATGTCGACGAAGACGGCATCCACGACGTGTGCGACCAGGCCTGCGAGACCGACATCTTCCCGGACGGCGAGTTCACCTTCGAAGATTGGCAGGTGCTCATCACCGTGGTCCTACTCGGGTCGCCACAGAACATCTTGCAGCTCGACTTCGATCAGTCGGGCAGGTTCGACTCGTTCGACTACGCGATCTTCTTCAACCACTGCCCGTGATCGACCCACGGGCACCGGCCATCTACGCCGCCATCGCCTGCCCGACACCATCACCACGCAGCGTGTTCATCTGCTGGATCAGCGTGGTCCGACGAAACGGCACACCGAGCACGCTCGACGGCCGCGAGGCCAGCAGCTCGCGCAGCCCATCGATCTCCTCGTCCATCTCAGGAACCACCGCGATCAACGGCACCGGATCGTCCGGCGACCGCTCGTCGAACTCGGCCAACTGAGCCGCAAGACCCGCCACCTCCTCGCTCGATCCCACGCGCGCAACCGCGATATTGGCCTCACGCGGCGACTGCACACCCACGAGCGATTCAACGACCAGCGTCTCGCACCGCAGCCCGCTCTCGTCGCTCAGCACCACCGGGCGAGCATCCGCGTCGAGCCGCTCGCGCAGCATATCGTGCAGCGTCGAGCGCGACTCACCCCCCGCTGCCACGCGGATCGCTGTACGCATGTCCGCCGCAACACGCTGCGTCCGCTTGAGCGTGTTCTTGACGGCTCCAGGTGGCACCGCGCGGTCACCGATCACCATGATCGCGTCGTCGATCCAGTCATCGCCGCTATCGCCCACGAGCGACGCGTGCGCCAGCTCGTTCGCGAGCTGGAGCAGCAGCACCGTCGACTCGTGGAGAGGATCGAGATGGCGGAGGTTCGTGAGCGATAAATGGTGATTGGCGATGGGGATGATGATCTCATCGCCGAAGGACCACGATCGGAACACGCTCTCCGCGACATCCGCATGATTGAGCTCGAACCGCGACTTCTCGACACGGTGGACCGGCTCACCACGCTCGCGCGCCGACCGCAGCGCCTCGACATAGGGCTCGCCGATCATCTCGAACATCACCACGCGCCCGAGGTCGTGCAGCAAGCCGATCATGAAGGCATCGTCCGCGGGGCACACCCGTGTTGCCTTCGCCAGATCCGACGCGATGCACGCCACCGCGAACGAGTGCTCCCACAGATGCACCGCGTCCACGATGGTCCGATCCGAATCGCCGAGCTGCTCCATGCACGACGCCACCGTCACCGCCTGCCGGACGCCCTCCAGACCGATCCGCACCATCGCCTGCTCGACCGAGTTGACGGCCTTCCCGCGGCGGTACGCGTTGCTGTTGGCGATCTGCAGCACGCGAGCCGACAACGCCTGATCGCGCCGGATCACCAGCCCGAGATCGTCGACCGACGCCTTCGGGTCGTTGACCCGTGAGAGCGCGATCTTCACGTTCTCCTTGAGCGGCTTCGCGGACAGATAATGCTCCACGAGCGACCGCGTCTCCTGCGCCGACAGCACCCGCTCCCGGTCCGAAGCAGGACGCCGCGCCGCGGCATCGACGCCCGAACCGGGTCCCGATGTGTTCGTCCCGGTGGATACGGGGCTCGTCTCGCGACCGAGCAGGCCGCGATCGTCGTACAGGCCGTCCCAATGAATGACGACGCGCGGTGACGCCTCGGGCGCTGACGGTGCCGACTCCTCGTTCGAGGTGCTCACCGAGCCCGAATGATCAACGTCGCTCGCGCATGCCTCGAACGACACCATGATCGACGACACGACCTCCATGAAGCTCTCGATCTCGAACCCATCAGACTCGAAGATCTTCTCTACACCGAATGTGCGCAGCGCGCGAAGATGATCACGGTTCACGGTCCGGCAGATCAAGACGATCGGGATGGTGACATCGATGCTCCCCTCCATCGCCGCTGTCGCCATGAAGCACTGCTCGGCCTCGTCCCGAGCATCCAGCACAATCACGCCGACCTCGCCGCGCTCGATCGCGGCGAGGGCTCGCTTCGTGTTGGTCGGTGAGGCCTGGACCACGTCCATCGGGGCACGCGACACCGTGGCCGCGAGCGCCTCGCGAGCAACCTTCTCCGCACTCAGAACGATGACCGTGTTCACGTTGTCGTGTCGATCCAATGGGCACCGAGACACCGAGCCAGGTGGGTACGTCGACCGAGGATCCGCCCAAGGCGAGCGAAAACCACGTACGTCACACCGAATCCGCGCATCGGCCAAGTTCCCATGCCGGCGCCCCGTAAATCCCCGCACGCGACGACCGCACCACCTGACATCAAAATCCGCCATATCCGGGGGATCGACGGACCAGCCGCCCCACGCACACACGCCCGTGGGTCAGGCGCGCGTCGCGCGGCTCGGTGCCACCACAGCGCGGGAGTCAACGAGCACCCGCGCGTGAGACGCCACACCGTCCCAGTCGTACCAGTCGTGATCCGTCACCACGATCACCGCGTCGTACGACGCCACCGCGTCGAGCGACCAGTCGATGCTCGTCATCTCGTAGTCACGACGCCGACCCTTGTGCGTCCGCGGCACGTGCGGGTCGTGATAGTCGACTGCGGCACCCCGCGCGCGCACCTGCTCGATGATTGGAAACGCTGGGCTCTCCCGGATATCCGCGACATTCTTCTTGTACGCCACCCCGAGCACGAGCACCCGTGCTCCGTCGAGCGGCACCCCCCGCTCGCCAAGGGCTGCCTCGGTCTTCTGGACAACGTAGCCCGGCATCGCGTGATTGATCTCGCCCGCCAGCTCGATGAACCGCGACTCCACCCCTGCCTCCCGCGCGAGCCACGACAGATAGAACGGATCGATCGGCACACAGTGCCCACCCAGCCCCGGCCCCGGATTGAACCGGTGAAAACCAAAGGGCTTGGTCGCCGCAGCGTCGAGCACCTCCCACACATCGAGCCCGAGCGCATCCAGCACGATCTTCAGCTCGTTCACCAGCGCAATGTTGATCGACCGGTACACGTTCTCCACGAGCTTTGCTGCCTCCGCTACCTCCGCGGTCCGGCACGGCACCACCGTCTCCACAATCCGCTCGTACACCGACACCGCGAGCGCCGTGCCCGCCTCATCCAGACCACCCACCAGCTTGGGGATCGTCCGCGTGGTGAACCGCGCGTTGCCCGGGTCCTCGCGCTCCGGCGAATAGGCGAATGCGATCGGCGCCCCGGGCGCCGGGGCGAGCACGCGCGGCGCGACGACACCGCGCGTCGTCCCGGGAAAGGTGGACGACTCGAGCACAACGAGTCGCGGCCGGCCCGAGTCGGCACCGACCGCATGACGGGCGATCTCGTCGCTCGCCGCCTCGACCGCGGAGAGATCCGGACGCCGCTGCTCATCGAGCGGCGTAGGGACGCACAGCAGGATGATGTCGGCACCGGCGAGCGCCGCGCGATCGTCGGCCAGGGTCAGGTCGGTGGCCGACGTGATGGACCGGATGATCGAGTCAGGGAGGTGCGGCAGGTACGTGCGGCCGGCGCGAAGATCGGTAATCTTAGAGGCGTCGCGGTCGACGCCGATCGCCGGAAAGCCCGCATCCGCGACCGCAGCAAGGAGCGGAAGGCCAACGTAGCCCAGACCAACCACCGAAATACGCGCGCTTCGGGTCTCGATCGAACGGCGGAGCGGGCCAAAGTGATCGTCAGCGGGCATCGCGGCATGATGCCCGCTCGACGCCTCCCGAACAAACCGGTGAGTTCACCGATCAGGACGGGCGTAAACACCGAGCAGGCGGAGCACCGGCGGAGTGTTGGTGTCGGGCGTCGCGATAGTCGGAACGACGGGCGTCAGCCCGGCTTGGGCGAAGGCCTCGTCGAGTTCGCAGGCGGTCATGGCGAAGGGCGGGCCGACGACCTCGTCCAGCGGGATGGACTCCTCGCGGCCGCGGGCGACAGCGACTACTACGCCGTGCCGGTGCAGCAGGTGCGCGATGCCGGCCGCCAGCTCGGCGCGGTACCGCGGCGGGAGCGACTGAATCGTGTGTACCTCGGCGACGAGATCGAAGCGCCCGACGAGATCACTCGGCAGCTCGAAGAGGTCGGCGACGCGCCAGACGATGTCGGGGTGCTCGGCGGCGTACCGGGCGCTCGCGTGCTCGATCGCTGCGGGACTCGCGTCGAAGGCCGTGACATCGAAGCCGCGCCGGCAGAGCTCCGCCGCATCGTCACCGAGCCCGCACCCAACCGCGCACGCGCGCCCGCCGCACCGAACGTGGTTGCGGGCCTCGCGATCGAGCCACCGGACCAAGGTGGGTGATGGTGTGGCGTGGGCCCACGGGATGCGTGCGTGCTCACCACCCGCTTCGGCGTAGAGCGCCTCGAAACGTGCCGCCCACTGATCCGCATCAGGGGCTTCGGTGGCACGATGGGTCTCGATGGATGGAGCGGTGAGATCGGTCATGAGTGGCCCGCGGTGAATGTCTGTTCCTTGGCAGGATACGGGGACATGGCGTTTTCGCGAAGCGCAAACCCAGTCCTGGGCCGAAACTCCGTTCAATCGCGCGAGAGAGCCACCTGTCCGACGGCCCCCACGGCCAGGTGGAACCCCATGGCATCCCGCTCTGAAACACAGAGTCGTGTCGGCATGCCTCGCTCGGATCGCATCGCGCCGAGGTCCAACGGCACGACCGCTCGGGATATGTCTTCACGTCTCGGACAACCGGATCGAGCGCCGGCGATCACTCGCAGGTGCTGAGCGCATTGCCGAAGCTTGCGAGATCGAAGGCATCGGCGCCGGCGGGAGCAACAAGATCAGCGGAGGGATCGTTGGCACCGAGATCCGTGAGGAAGTCGTTGACATCGTCGATATCGCCGTCGGAATCGCCGTCGCGGTCCGCGAGGCACGCGGTCTCGCACTCATCGGGGATGCCGTTGGCGTTGGCATCGAGGCTCACACCGTCGGCGATGTCGCAGGCATCGGGGAACGAGTTGGCGTTGCAGTCAACACCGGTGGTCGCACCGCGCGCGGAGATGGAAAAGGCATTGGGAGCCGTCTGGAGGAACGAGAGCGACGAGAGCGTATTGATGTTGGTGCCGACACCAAGCCAGGATCGACCGTTGGACGGTCCGTTCGTGCGTCCGGGAAGGTTCACGTCACTCGGCTGGAAGCCGGCAGCACCGACGAAGAACGAATCACCGGGCGCGCCGACGAGGGTCGGTGGGATGTTGACGAGCGTGGACTCGAAGCGCTCGCCCTGCACCGGGTTAAACGAAGCAATGAGCGTCGCATCGTCGGGGGTGCCGTCGTTGTTCGGATCGTCCCAGATCGCGACCGTGACATCGAGCGGATCGTCCAGGCTGCCGAAGCCGATGCGGAGCTGGATGAGCTCGTTGGCGCCCGCGGTGACGTTGAACTGGTTGAGCCACACGGTGTTGACGGCGCCTGTGAAGCCGAAGGAGCCGTTGACCTCGGTGCTGCCGAGGTCGTAGCCGGTGGAGCAGGTGTCAACGGCGCATCGGAGCTGGTTGACATCGTCGAGTGTGGACTCGAAGGCAAGGGCATTATCGCTCACGTTGGCGATGCCCGTGGGGACACCGAGGAAGCTGGCGTCGGGGTTGGAGAAGCGGAGGATGGTGTCGCTGTTAATGCTGGCGTTCATGATGGTCTCACGGGTGAGGCCGCCAGCTGTGAAGGTGAAGGCGGAAGCGAACGGGAAGATCCGGACCGCACCAGGATCGGCGAGCTCGTGCGAGCCGCCTCGGTTGTGCCCGATCTCATGGGCGAAGACAAATGGGAAGAAGCTGCCGACCTCGACCACACTCGTGAACCCGGGAGGGAAGAAGGCGAACCCGGCGTTGTTGGTGCCGTCTTCATCGCTCACGATCAGCGAGACGAGATCGGCCGCGAGGACATCACGCTCATCCAGCGCACTGTCGAGGAAACCATCACCCGCGGTCTGCAGGCGGTTCAGGTGGGTGTTGTTGGGAAGGCCGTTCTCGGAGTAGGCGATCTCGTCGACACCGACGAGTCGAAGCTCGGCATCGACCCCGGAATCGGTATACGCCTGGTTGGTGCTGGCAATCGCCAGATCGATGAGGGCGAGAATGGCGGACGTGCCACCCGCGGCGGTGCTGGCCGCGGGTGTGTAGACGATGTAGATATCAGTGGTCGGCCCGGCGTCGCACCCGGTGGTGAAGGACGTGCTGAGCGGGGCGACGGCGTCGCCGGCGGGTTGCCCAGCCGCTTCGACAACGTCGTGGGCGTGGGGGTGGCCGTGGTCGTGATGATGGTGGACGTGGGCGTCGTCGTCCTCACTCCAGATGTGTACCCCACCCTCGAGCGCGCCCTGGACAACGACGAGTGGTTCGCCGGGAAGCTGAACAAAGCCGCTCACCGCGCCGGAGTGCGTGGCGAAGGCCGCGGTGCCATCACCCTCGACGGTACCGGTCCAGGAGACGCGACCCGGTTCGAAGATACGGACAGATTGGCGAACCGCCTGCACGGTGCGGCCATCGGGTAAATCGATGGCGACCACCTCGCTCGCGGAGAGATCGGCAAGGGTTTCAACGCTGAACGTGGCGTGGACGGCATCGGCAGGGTTGGTGAGCTGAACGAGCGGATGAAGCGACTGCGCCGACGCCACCCCGGTCAAGCAGTTCAGCGCGAGCACGACAACAGAACACAGTGTGGCGAGACGCATCGTCGATCCCTTCGTATCTCTCTCGTGTGCTCACGCACGTGCCGAGGTGTGCTGACCGCACCCTCGGAGACATCTGGGCGCGGAAAAGTCCTAGGTGAAGTCTACCTCAGTGCCCGGGAATAGCCTAGGGTTTGTTAGTGAAGTTTGCGTCTTGAGATCAGCAACCGGGCCGCATGGAGTGGTTCCCAGGGTGACCCAGCACACGCGGAGAGAGTTAGGGGCAAGGGGTCGCGAACTCTTCGGCAAAGACGGCTTGGTCGAAGGCATCAGTGGTCTCGGTCGGTGGGGCGAAGACCGCCGCGAGCGCGTCCCGAGCAGTAAACGCAGCGTCGAAAGCGTCGAGATCGGCCTGGGTGAGCTGGCCGATCGGGTCGGCGAGGTCGGCCGGCGAACAGGGCGGGGGCGCGATGGTGAAGCGGAAGAAGTCGACGTCATCGTCCACCTCGAGCGTGTCGGACGTGATCGACTCCCCATTCAAGAACACCGTGTACCCGGACGCGGAGGAGCTGCCATCGACGATCGTGAGAAAGCCGTCGACGAACGTCGCGTCGCCGGAGGCGATCGCGAGCTCGTACGTGCCAGCGGCGAGCCCACCCGAAAGGATGATGTCCCTGCTGCCCTCCTCGATCTTGGTGCCGTCGGTGCGGTAGAGCGCGAGCCGGGCGGTGGAGACGACCGACACAACCAGTTGGAACCGTTCGCCCGCGACGCCGATCGTGCCAAGGTCCGGCACGACACTCTCATCCCGCACGTTGAAGCTGTAGAACTGGAATCCAGCGTTGCGGAGGGTGCCCGAGATGAAGGGCGTGGACGGGCCATCCTCGGTGTCGATATTGATCTCGTAGTTCCGCGTGCCGCGGCGCGAGAGCGGCGTGACGCGGAAGCCGCCCGAGAACGGCGAACTCAGCACCTCGCCCGCGGCACCGATGAAATACCGCCCGGGCGAGAACACCCGCGAATTGGTGCTCTGCAGGTCGGTCTCTTCATTGATGATCCGCGAGGTGGTGAGCACGCTGCCCCCGCTTGAGAAGACCGCGTACCACGGGTTGGACTCG
>JBCDJJ010000069.1:0-19164 GCA_038747915.1 Planctomycetota bacterium
GCCGGACAACCTGGACATTTTCAACCGGATCATCCGTCGGCCGAACGGCATCTTTTTGGTGACCGGTCCGACGGGTTCGGGCAAGACGACGACGCTCTACTCGGCGCTCGATCAGCTCAACCGCCCGGACAAGAAGATCATCACGGCCGAGGATCCGATCGAGTACGCGTTCACGGGCATTAATCAGTGCCAGGTGCGAGAGAGCATCGGGCTGACGTTCGCGAACGTGCTGCGTTCGATGCTGCGTCAAGCGCCGAACATCATCCTGGTTGGTGAGATCCGTGACCGCGAGGTGGCGGAGGTGGCGATCCAGGCGGCGCTGACGGGGCACCTGGTGTTCAGCACGCTCCACACCAACGATGCGCCGAGCGCGATGACGCGTCTGATCGACATGGGCGTGAAGCCTTTCCTGGTGGCGAGTTCGATCCAGGCGGTGCTGGCCCAGCGGCTGATCCGCGTGCTGGCGGACACGAAGCGTCCGGCGAACCCCGATGAGATCGACCCGAAGTTCCTAAGGCTCTGCGATATCTCCGACGAAGAGATGTCGCAGCACACGATCTACAAGCCGGTGCCGGGCAACGGGCACAACGGGTACAAGGGCCGGAAAGGCATCTTCGAGATGATGATGATGAACGCCGAGCTTCGCGATCTGGCGTTCAAAGTCGCGCCGCTCGCGCAGTTGCGGAAGGCCGCGATTGCCAACGGCATGCGGTCGCTGCTCGAAGACGGCAAGATCAAGATTCTCAACGGCGTGACGACGCCCGAAGAGATTGCGCGTGTGGCGCAGACCGAAGAGATCGGCGAGCAGATGGAGCAGGCCGCCGCGTAACGACTAGTGGCCGGCGGTTCGTGCCGGCCCGAGGAGCACCGATTCGATGTCAACGATGCAGATCGAC
The DNA here is from genome assembly GCA_038747915.1 of Planctomycetota bacterium. Taxonomy (GTDB): domain Bacteria; phylum Planctomycetota; class Phycisphaerae; order Phycisphaerales; family UBA1924; genus JBCDAP01. The sequence continues at coordinate 897 of JBCDJJ010000069.1, forward strand.
CGTTTGCTGGACACGGTCATCAAGGTCAGCGCGTCCGACTTGCACCTGACGGTGGGCCGCAAGCCCACGCTGCGTCTGCACGGCGGGCTCAAGAACCTCGACACGAAGGTGCTCGAGTCGGACGACATGGTGACGCTCATGAAGGCGATCACGCCCGAGCGGTGCCAGAACGAGCTGCAGGAAGTCGGGACGTGCGACTTCGGCATGGCGTTCCAGGACAAGGGGCGTTTCCGAGTGTCGGTGTTCCGTCAGCGTGGAGATCTGGCGATCGTGTGCCGGCGGATTCCGAACAAGCTCTTGACGTTCGAGCAGATCGGCCTCCCCGCGATGGTGCAGGAACTGATCCGGCGCCCGCGTGGTCTGTTCCTGGTGACCGGTCCGACCGGGTCGGGCAAGACGACGGCGCTGGCGACGATGATCGACTACATCAACATGAACTTCGAGCGGCACATCATCACGATGGAAGATCCGATCGAGTACTACCACTTCCACAAGAAATCGATCGTGAACCAGCGCGAGGTGGGCGTGGACACGCCCGACTTCGCCGAGGCGCTGCGTCGAGCGCTTCGTCAGGACCCGGATGTGATCCTTGTCGGCGAGATGCGTGACCTCGAGACGATCGAGGCGGCGATCCGAGCAGCCGAGACGGGCCACTTGGTGTTCGGCACGCTTCACACGACCGGTGCAGCGAAGACGATCGACCGTGTGGTCGACGCGTTCCCGCAGCAGCAGCAGAACCAGATCCGCGTGCAGCTCTCGACGGCGTTGCTGGCCGTGCTGTCGCAGGCGTTGCTGCCGCGCGTGGATACCAAGGGCATGGTGGCGGCGTACGAGTTCTTGGTGGTGACGCCGGCGATCGCGAACCTCATCCGCGACAACAAGAGCTTCCGCATCGATTCGGCGATCCAGACCGGCAAGAAGTTCGGCATGCAGTTGCTCGACGAGCACCTGTGGTCGCTCTATTCGCGCGGCATGATCGCAGCGGAGGAGATGGTCGATAAGGCCAAGAACCCCGCGGGTCTGACCGACCGTGTGCACAAGCTAGGCCGGACCGTCGGACGGGCGGACCTGGACGAGGGCATGGAGGATGGGGCACCGGATTCTGGCTCCTCCCAGGCCAAGCCCGCGCAGACACAGACGAACTCGTGAACGCTGCGACATCCGCGACCGCCGAGCCAAGGACTGACCGATGACGCAGCTCGATACCCCGACGATTGATCCCGGCGAGCTCAAGAAACGAAAGATCGGCCGGGTGCTGACCAAGCTCGGCAAGGTCACGCGCGAGCAGGTGCATGAGGCGCTCGCCTTGCAGCGTGAAGAGGGCCGCAAGCGCAAGCTCGGTGAGGTGATGGTCGGCATGGGCCTGATCACCGAGCGCGATGTGCAGGAGGCGCTCGCGGGCCAGGCGGGGATGCGGTACGTGGATCTCGAGGACATGGAGATCCCCGAGGACGCGGTGGCGGCGCTGCCCGCGGAGACGGCGACGGCGTACAAGATCGTGCCGCTGAGCTACGAACCGTCGGGCAAGAAGATCGTGGTGGCGCTCGATTCGCCGTCGAACTTCCGGGCGGTGGACGACCTGAAGCTGCTCAGGGGATTCACGGTCGAGGCGACGGTCGCGTCACCCGAGCAGGTCGAGGCGAAGCTCGAGCAGCTGTACGCGGGCAAGGAGACGTCGCTGACCGACGCGGTGAGCGAGCTCGCCGGTGACGAGAAGCTCTCGAACCTGAAGGGCCGCGGCGCGTCGATTGATCTCGACGCGGTGCTCGACGCGTCCGAGGACAACAAGGTCATCAAGCTGTTGAACCTTGTGCTGCTTCAGGCGATCAAGGACAAGGCGTCGGACGTCCACTTCGAGCCGTTCGAGGAAGAGTTCCGGATGCGGTACCGCATCGACGGCGTGCTGTACGAGATGGTGCCGCCGCCGAAGCACCTCGGGACGGCGATCGTCAGCCGCATCAAGGTGATGTCGGACCTGGACATCGCCGAGCACCGCCTGCCCCAGGACGGCCGCGTGGAGCTGACGGTGGGCGGCAAGCCGGTCGACCTTCGTGTGGCGGTGCTGCCCACGATGCACGGCGAGTCGGTGGTGATGCGTGTGCTCGACCGATCGAACGTCGAGCTGAGCCTCGACCGCATCGGGCTCCGGCAGGAGGAGTACGACCTGGTCAGCGAGATCATCCGCCGGCCGAACGGCGTGGTGGTGGTGACCGGTCCGACGGGTTCGGGCAAGACGACGACGCTCTACGCGGCGCTGCAGGAGCTCAACGACCTTGAGACCAAGATCCTGACGGTCGAAGACCCGGTCGAGTACGACATCGACGGGCTGTGCCAGGTGCAGGTGAACACCGATGTCGGGCTGACCTTTGCCGGGGCGCTGCGGTCGTTCCTGCGTCAGGATCCGGATGTGATCCTTGTTGGCGAGATCCGCGACCTCGAGACGGCGCAGATCGCGGTGCAGGCCTCGCTCACGGGCCACTTGGTGCTGAGCACCCTCCACACGAACGATGCCCCCAGTTCAATCGTGCGTCTGCTCGACCTCGGGCTCGAGGCGTTCCTTCTCACCGCGACGATCGAGGCGGTGGTCGCGCAGCGGCTGGTCCGGCGGATCGATCAGAACGCCAAGGAGGCCTACGACCCGTCGGACGAGGAGTTGATGGAGCTCAACCTGGGCCGGGAGCTGATCGGGGGACGGAAGTTCTGGCGGGGTCGGCCGACCGATGCCAACCACGGGTCGGGGTACAAGGGTCGTCTGGCGATCTTCGAGATCATGGCGATGGACGATGGCATGCGCGATCTGGTGATGAACCAGGCCTCGACCGCGGTGCTGCGCGAGGCGGCTCGGAAGCGGGGGATGACCACGCTCCGTGAATCGGGCATGGGGGCCATTTACGACGGCTTGACGAGTGTGGACGAGGTCCTTCGCGAGACGATGCTCGATGATTGATCGGTCTTCCGAGCGGCTCCGATTCCGGACCGAGGTGTCTCGCGGTGTGGGGTGCATGGCGTTCGACGCTGCGGGACCGTGTTCGGCCTCGGGAACCCTTGCCCCTCGGGTGCGTATGATCCGGCGGAGCCCTGTCCGAGCGCGGTGACTGTGGAGGCCTGACGCGATGCCGACGTTCCAGTACGAAGCAAGCGATGCAACCGGCGCCTCGGTGCGCGGGACCGTCGAGGCGGCGTCGTCCGACGAGGCGATTCAGCAGATCAAGATGCAGGGTCAGTACCCGACATCGGTCCGCGAAAAGAAGACCAAGGCGAGCAAGGCCTCCGGCGAGGGTCGGAAGAAGCGTTCGGGCGGGAAGAAGAAGGCCGGCGGCGGTGGGGCAATCACGCTCCCGTTCGCGAAGGTCAACAGCAAGCAACTGACCGCGTTCACGCGGCAGCTCTCGACGCTTCAGGACGCGGGGCTGCCGCTGCTCCGGTCGCTCCAGATCCTTGAGGATCAGCAGAAGCCCGGCCTGCTCAAGGGCGTGCTGGTAAACGTGACGGAGGACGTCGAGGGTGGCTCGTCGCTGAGCGATTCGATGGCGAAGAACCCCAAGGCCTTCGACAAGCTCTACTGCAAGATGGTGGCAGCGGGCGAGGTCGGCGGTGTGCTCGATGTGATTCTCCAGCGTCTCGCCGAGTTCATGGAGAAGGCCGAGCGCCTCAAGCGTCAGATCATCGGCTCGATGATCTACCCGATCGCCGTCATCACGATCGCGATCCTGATCGTGACCGCGATCATGGTGTTCATCATCCCGAAGTTCGAGGAGATCTTCGCGGAGTTCGGTGTCGATCTGCCCGGCATCACACGTTTGTTGATCAGGACCAGCTCGTGGGTGGCGGGCACGTTCCCGGGCGCGCCGTTCGCCGGGTACGGGGCGGCGCAGGTCATCGGCGGTCTAATCCTGGTGCCGATCCTGTGGAAAGTGATGCGCATGACCAAGCCCGGTCGCGCGGTCACGGATTTCGGCATGCTGTGGACCCCGGTGATCGGCAAGATCGTGCGCAAGTCCACCATCGCCCGCTTCACGCGGACGCTCGGCACCCTGATCGCGGCGGGTGTGCCGATCCTCGAGGCGATCACGATCACGAAGGACACATGCGGCAACTTCGTCTTCGAGCGTGCGCTCGGCAAGGTGCACGACTCGGTGCGCGAGGGCGAGAGCTTCGCCGAGCCGCTGCGTCAGTCGAAGACGTGCGATCCGATCGTGGTGAACATGATCGATGTGGGCGAGGAGACGGGCGACATCGATTCGATGCTGCTCAAGATCGCCGACAACTACGACGAAGAGGTCGATGTGGCGGTGGCCTCGCTGGTATCGCTCATCGAGCCGTTGATGGTGGTGGTCCTCGGCGGCATCGTGGGTACGATCGTGGTGGCGATGTTCATGCCGCTCGTCTCGATGATCGAGGCGCTGCAGAGCGGGTGAGTTCACACGCGGCCGCGTGCATCCAGTCGTGGCCTCCTTGGGTTCGAGCCGGAGCGCGCACTTTTATGCGGATAGAGATGCTGCGGTCGTTGGCGGCAGGGTTCTGTTTGGCGATCGGTGCGGCGCCGTCGATGGCGCACCCGGTGCTGATTCGTCCGGCGCAGGGGCCCGCGCTGAACGCTGCGATCGCCGGGGAGCAGCGTCCGCACCGGGGCGTCGAGGCTGATGCAGCGTCGCTCGAGGCGTGCGCACCGGGCGATGTGGTGCTGATCGATCTTGGTGCCGACGAGCTGCTGACCGGGCGTGTCGAGTCCGTGATCGATGTCCTGCCCGGCGTGACGACGATCGCCGGCACGCTCGTCGGCCAGGATGGGGACTTCACACTCTCGGCCTGTGACGGGTCGGTTGGCGGGAGCGTGTGGGTTGGTGGCGAGCTTCGCTCGGTGCTGCCCGGGCCGGATGGTCATGTGGTCGCGGTGGGGGAGGCGCTCGAGGGGTGCGGGACCTGCGAGGGCGGCGTGTGCGGAGGACACGACGAAGGCGGCGGCGCCGCCGCGGCGCCGCACCAGTTGGGTGTCGAGATCGCCGCCGAGTCAGCGGGCGATCCTGTCTCGGCGGTCGGCATCGCCTCGGTGGATGTGCTCGTGGCGTACACGCCGCTCGCGCTGTCGAAGCTCGGCAGCGTCGGCGGTGTGAACGCGACGGTGGCGAGCGCGATCGCGTCGAGCAACGAGTCACTGGCCAACAGCCTGATCGATGCCGAGTTCAATCTCGTGGCGATCGTGCCGACCGAGTACGAGGATTCCGGCGATCTGGAGGACGATCTTCGTGCGCTGACGTTCCGCGACAATGAGGCCGAGGATGTCTTCGCCTACCGCGAGGCGTACCAGGCCGATCTCGTCGCGTTGATCACCGGCAACCTGGACTTCGGCTTGTGCGGCATCGCATGGCGTTCACCGCTTCTAGAGAGCTTCGGCTACTCGGTGACCGAGTACAACTGCATCAGCGGGCTGACGTTCATCCACGAGCTGGGGCATAACTTCGGCGCACGGCACCACGCCGCCGACGACTTCACGCAGTCCCAGATCGCCAGCGGCTCCACGCAGTTCCTCTCGAACTTCGGGCACCGCTTCACGGGGAATAACGGTTGGTCGTACCGGACCGTGATGGCCTATTCGCCCGGCACCAGGATCCGGCACTTCTCGAATCCCGATGTGAGTTTCCAGGGTGTGGCCACCGGGGTGAGCGGTGCCGGCGTGCAGCCGAGCGGGCTCCACGGTGCGGACAACGCGGCGCATCTCAACAGCACCCGCACGACCATCGAGAACTACCGCACCGGCGTGCCCGATCTCACCGACTGCGACGAGAACGGCCAGCCCGATTCCGTGCAGTTCGTGATCGATCCGGCGTCAGACTGCGACGGGGATGGTGTGATCGACGTGTGCCAGGGCGGAGACTGCGACGGGAATGGGATCGTGGACGCGTGCGAGATCGATGCGGACGCGGCGCTCGACTGCAACCAAGACGGCGAGCTCGACTCGTGCCAGATCGCGAGCGGTGCACTCGACGACTGTGATCTGAGCGGCACGCCCGATGTCTGCGACCTTGCGCTCGAGCAGGTGTTCGTGACCGGGTCGCTGCCCGCCTCAGGAACAGGTGTCGTGCGGCAGGCGTTTGCGAGCGAGATCGGGGTGACGCTCGTTGACGCGGAGATCGTGGTGGAGGCGATCGGTGACTATTCACTGTCGAGCGAGTACGTCACCGTGCGCGTGAACGGCGTTGAAGTCGGTCGCGTGTTCGACGGGGGAGGCCAGGATTGCTCGGCGGCGCCGCTGGTCGACACGCTGATGATCCCGGTGCCGGTCTTCAACGCCGGCGGCGGGTCGCTGGTGATCGACTTTGTCGGGTCGCCCGCGGTGAATGCCACGTTATGTGGGGCGGGCTTCACCTCGGCAACCGTAACCTACACCGCGATCAACCCAGCGGCCGATTCGAACGGCGATGGTGTGCTCGATGTGTGCGAGGCGGACCCCGATCCCGTGTTCTGCGAGGGCGACACGGATGGGGATTTTGACGTCGACGCCGCGGACTTTGTGGCCGTTCTCGTGGGCTTCGGGATCGAATCGGGCGCGACTCGTGTGCAGGGCGATCTCAACAACGACGGCGATGTGGACGCGGGTGACTTTGTCATGATGCTCACACTGTTCGGCCGTGCGTACGACGACGCCTGCCAGTTGCTGTAGGGCTCGACGCGGCCCCAGAGCCTCATCCGGCCGTGGCGTGGCCATCCTAATTTTTGTGGCACTTCCCGATCGAGCTTGTCTAGATCGGTGGATGGCGTATCCTCGGCTCCAACGCCCGAGAGATTCGTTCTCGGCTCATCGAGTGTGTATGCCCCTGGAGATATCGAGATGAATTGGTTTGTTGGTTGTGGCGCGTGCGCCGCGGTGCTGCTCTCGGCGGGTGCGGTCGGTGCGGATGGCTTGCGTGTGGTGACCTGGAACATCACGAACTACCGCGGCGGCCTCATCGAGGACATCCAGACCGTGGCCTACAGCACGTTCGTCGACCGCACGCTGGCCGCGGATGTGTTCCTGCTGCAGGAGTTTCACTCGACGACATCGCTCAACGACTTCGTGCAGGCGGTCAACACCGCGCCGGGCTCGCCGGGTGACTGGGAGCCGGCACCGTTCGTCCTGAGCCGTGACACCGAGAACGCCTGCGTCTATCGCTCGTCGAAGCTCGAGTTCATCGAAACATTTCAGATCAGCAAGGGCGGGAGCAACCCGCTTGGGCCGCGCGACACCGACCGGTTCGACTTCAGGCTCGCTGGGTACCCCGACGGGCTCGCCGAGGCGGAACTCTCGATCTACGGCGTCCACCTCAAGGCTTCGCAGGGGTCGACCAATGAGACACGGCGGTTCAACCAGGCGAAGCTGATCCGCGACAACGCGGATGGTCTCGATACCAACCCGTTCGATGGCCGCGACGATGCGCTGCCGGACGGCCGGCACTTCCTCCTCGCCGGCGATCTGAATGTCTATCGAAGCACGGAGCCGGCGTATCAAGAGCTGACGCTCTCCTTCGATCAGGTGCCGACCACGTTCGACTCGGACTCGCAGAACGACCGGTCGGACAACACCGGTCAGCTCTTCGACCCGATCAACACCCCTGGGAATTGGAACAACAGCTCCGCGTTCCGCTACGTCCACTCGCAGGACCCGGTCGGTGGCGGCGGCATGGACGACCGGCTCGATCAGATTCTGGTCGGTGCGTCGCTTCTCGACGGCGGCGGCATGGACTACCAGGGCTCGTACCCGATTCGGTTCAGTACATCGACGTGGAACGATCCCAACCACTCCTACCGAACATGGGGCAACGATGGTTCGAGCTTCAACTCGAGTCTGCGTACCCAGGGCAACATCATGGTCGGGGCACAGATCGCCGAATCCATCATTCGCCTCGCGGATAATTCGGGGCACCTGCCGGTCTATCTCGACCTGGTGGTGCCAGCGGTGCTCTCGATCCCGGATGACATCGATCTCGGTGAGGTCACACTCGGCGACTCGGTGGACGTGTTCTTCGAGATCGGGTCCGGCGGCGACGCGGCGCTGTGGGGTGCCGGCGGCGTCGAGGCAACGTCGTACGCGGTTCACCAGACCGTTCCCGAGGGCCCGTTCGCGGTCAACGGCGAGGACGCCGCGGGCGGCGGACTCGACGTATACCAATACTCGTTCGACGCCGAGCAGTTGGGGGCGCAGAGCGTGACATTTCTGGTGACGAGCAACGATCCTGCTGCCCCCACTGAAACCTTCTCTATTTTCGCAACCGTGGTCGAGCCGCCCCTTGAGGCGTGCCCGGGCGATACAGACTTTGATGCGGATGTGGACGCGGCGGACTTTATCGCGGTGCTGGTAGGGTTTGGTTCGAGCGATGCCGATCGAGCGACCGGCGATCTCGACGGTGATGGCTCCGTTGGCGTGAGTGATTTCATCCAGATTCTCACTGCGTTCGGCAAGGTCTACGGACCGGGGTGCAGCGCCGCGAATTAGTGTTGAAACTGTCCATTTCCTGAGGGAAGGGTCGAATCTGTTCGTAGTTTTGACCGATCGATCCCTCGAATCCTCCGAGAACGGACAGACCACATGAAGCGTTACGTGACTGGACTCGCCTCGCTCGCCCTCGCAGCCGCGCCCCACGCACAGACCGAAGACTGCAACGGCGACGGCGTCGAGGACAGCGCGCAGATCGCAGCCGAGCCGATGCTCGACTGCGATGAGAATGGTGTGCTCGATGCGTGCGACCTTCGGGTCGAGTCAGAGTTCAGCACCGGGGAGCTGCCGAGTCCTGGAGGTGGCGTCGCCACGACGACGACCCTCGAGGGCGTGCTGCCCGCGTTCGATGCGACACCGATGATGATCGAAGCCAAGGGCGACTTCAGCCTTCGCGCGGAGACGATCATGGTGACCGTGAACGGTGCCGAGTTCGGCCCGCTGTTCAACCAGTCGTTCCCGGCTGATTGCCAGCCGCTCGATCCTGTGGTGATCGAGGTGCCGGCATCGGTGATCAACGCGGGAGGTGGTTCGGTGACGATCGAGTTCACAGGCTCGGCCCTGGTGAACGGGTCGCTGGCGTTCTGCTCCGATGCCTTTGTGCGAGCCACGTTCGTCGGCGGCACGATGGATCCCACGCTCGATTCCAACAGCAACGACATCCTGGACATCTGCGAGCAGGGCATGATGTGCCCGGGCGATGTGAACGGCGATTTTCGGTCTGATAATGTGGATTTCCTGCAGTTCCTCGTCGGCTTCGGCAAAGTTGATGCGGACCTGAGTGACGGCGATCTCGACGGAGACGGCGTCGTGGGCGGAAGCGATCTCATCGAGCTGCTCGTCGCGTATGGCACCGTGTACGACTCGTTCTGCCAGGAGCTGTGATCCCCACGACCGACTTCGGTCTCCCGCGGTGAGAACGCGGTTGGCGCTCTACGCTCATACGGTCGAGGCGAGCAGGAGCGAAATGGCCGTGCGCACACGGGGTTGGGCTTGGTTGGGCGTTTTGTTGGCAGCGGGAGCGACCGTTGCGGACGAGCCCGCGCGCTCGATCGGCGAGGCATCGATCCGAGCGCTGGATGATGGTGCGCTCGCGGTGGTGCACGCTGGGATGCGCGTGAGGCTTCCCGGTGCTCCCGGAGTCGAACGTGTTGGCCGTGTCCGTACGATCCACGAGGCGTTGCCGGGCGGTCTCTCCATCATCGGCTCCGTGGAGGACGGTGCGGGCTGGTTTATTGCCACAGCAGGCCGGGGCGGCACGCTCGCCTTGACCATGTGGATGGGTGACCGCACGACGACGATGGTTCGAGATGTACACGGTGCCTGGAGTCGCACGGTCGATCAGGATGCCAAGGCACCGGGGATGTGTGGCGTGTGTGCGCACGAGATGTGCGCCGCCAACGCGCCGACACCAGAGTTGGCGGTCGGAGCGCACCAGGCTGTGACCGGTCCCGGCTCACCGGGCGCGGGTGATGTCAATCAGTCACCACTCACGGTCGCATCCGAGACCGAGCCTCCCGTGATCACCCTGCTCGTGGGGTACACGCCGCCGGCGGAGGTCGCGGCCGGCTCGGCGAGTGCGATCGAGGCGTTGATCGGCTCGGCTGTCGCACTGACGAACGAGTCGCTCGCCAATAGTGGTATTGAGGCAACCGTCGAGCTCCTCGCGATCGCGCCGACGGAATACGTCGACTCCGGCGACCCGGTGCTGGACCGCAACCGGCTCCGCGATGTCTCGGATGGGTACGCCGATGAGTTGCCGGCACTGCGGGACGTGTACCAGGCCGACCTGGTGGCCATGATCATCGGCCCGACATCAACGCAGACCCTCCCGCCCGATCAGCGGCTCTGCGGCGTGGCGTTCATCGGGCCCGATGCGCCGGAGAACGGCTACTCGGTGACCGCGGTGGACTGCGCCGTGGCGCAGCTCACCTTCCCGCACGAGCTCGGGCACAACCTCGGGAGCCTGCACGACTTTCCCAACAGCGGGCTGAGCGAGGCGGCCGCGGAGGGGCGGTTCGAGTTCGGGCGGAGCTTCGTCGGGAACGACTTGCAGACCTACCGAACTGTCATGAGCGTCGGGCAGGGCCTGCGTGTGCCGTATTTTTCGAACCCAGCGGTCACCTACCTTGGGGCGCCCACGGGGGTCGCGGGCACGGGGCCCGGTTCGGCGAACAATGCAGCAGCCATCGAGATCAATGCGCCTCCGGTCGCGGCCTTCCGCACGGGTGAGCCGGACTTCACCGACTGTGACGACAACGGCATGTTCGACCGTGCCGAGATCTCGCTCAACCCATCGCTCGACTGCAACGCGGACGACCTCGTCGACGCGTGCCAGATCACCTCGGGCGAGCTGGACGACTGCGATGGTGGTGGTGTGCCGGACGTGTGCGAGTTCCCTCCACCGGTCCTTCGTTCCGGGCCCGTGCGCACCGGTGTGGTAACAACGAGCTATACCGATCAGTTCTTATCTCTCCCTGCCGCCAGAGATGGTTCGATCGTGACCGTCGCGGTGATCGGGGGATTCGATGACCCGAACACGAGTGTCCACGTGATGGTGAACGGGGTCGGGGTCGGGACGGTGTTCGAGGACGGCGCGCCCTGCGACGGCGGCGAGCAGTTTGCGAGTATCGAGCTGCCCGCAGAGGTGGTGAACGCCGGCGGCGGGGATGTGGTCGTGGTCACCACGGTGGTGGGCGAGCCGGGCGCGGGGTGTGATCCTGGCGGTCTGGGCGCCACGCTCGGCGTTGGTCTGGAGCTGCTCCCACTGGCTCCGACGGTGGATTCGGATGGCAACGGGGTCATCGATGTGTGCGAACGCTGCCCTGGGGACACGAACGGCGACCTCGTGGTCGATGCGTTCGACTTCTTGACCGTGCTGGTCCGCTTCGGCCAGTCGGGGCCGGGGATCGGCGTCGAGCAGGGCGACTTCGACGGCGATGGGGATGTCGATGCCCGGGATTTTCTCGAGTGCGTGGTCGCGTTCGGTGGTTCGTGCATCAATGCGGACTGATTGTTGGGCAAGGCGTTGCGTCGAGGCGTGGGGGAGGGATAGTGTGCTGACCTGCGAGACTCACCAGCGGACGCTGAGTCCCGCTCGCCGGCGGGGCGTGGATCGCACCATCACGCGTCACGGCACGGACGCGACAGCAACACGAGAGACGGAGTGTTCCGAGAGATGCAGACTGTTCAGAGTGTGATGCGTTGCGCGTGGATTGTTGCGGTGGCGAGTCTCGCGCCCTCGGGCGCGGCTCAGTTCGACCCGCCGGCCGATTACTACGACACCGCTACGGGCACGGGCGCGACGCTTAAAGAGAACCTCCGCGCGATCATCTTCCGCGATTGGCGGGGTGGCCAGGGTTTGAACGGTCCCGAGCACCAGTTCAACTCGTACGGCTCCGCGTTCGACGCGTTTCGTGTCATCGATCAGGATCCGAACAACCCGTTCCGATACCTCGAGGTCTACACCGGTCAATCGGTGTCCAGCTCGCCGACACGCGAGCACACGTGGCCACGCAGCCTCGGCGTGGGGGAGAGTTTTTCGAGCCGCGCGTTCACGGACCTGCACATGCTCCGCGGTCTGGCATCGAATGTGAACAGCTCGCGGAGCAACAGCAGCTTCGGCGAGGCGCAGCCACTCTGGGATCCAGATCTGATGGTCGGGTACGGTGCCCAGTCGTTCTCGCAGGCGCCCGGCACCATGGTGTCGTACCGCGGCCAGATGGCGCGGATGGCGTTCTACATGGCTACGCGCTACGAGGCGACCGATCTCGACAACCCGACGCAACCCGACGAACCCGACACCAACGATCTCGAGGTCACCACGGCATCGGCGTCGAGTTCACTGGGGGATCTCGATTGGCTCATTCGGTGGCACTTCGAGAACATGCCCGATGACTTCGAGCGTCGGCGCAACCATCTCGTCTACTCGAACTACCAGGGCAACCGCAACCCATTCGTTGATCATCCGGAGTTTGCCTGGACGATCTTTGCGGAGTCGCAGATCGGTGCCGACTACGGCCCCAACAACGCGCAGCTCCACCTCACAACAGCGCAGACACCCTCCGGCGGGACCGTTGATGTCGAGGCCCTGGGCGAGTACGTGCGCACGCCTGGAACGCCGGCTTCCGCGGTGTTCGAACTCCGCAAGTCGAACACGCACCCGACGACGTACCGCCTGACCGAGACCGGCGATGCGACCGTGGTCCGCGTGACCGAGGATGGCGAGGACGACCTCTCGCCGCAGACCCAGTTTCAGTTTGGCGTGGGGTACGACCCACAGGTCATCGAGATCGAGGTGGCACTCGCCGACGCGGCCGGGGTGTACGAAGGCACCGTCGTGGTCGACAACACGGAGCTCACCTCGAGCGCGGGCGGTCGAGGCTCGCAGGATGGCGACGACACGATGTTCATCTCGGGCACCGCGTACGACCCGAGCGACCTCTCGCTCTTCCCGCAGCTCACGCTCAAGAGTGTGTCGCAGGGCTTCACAGTGCCGGAAGACTCGGGCGTGCAGCCGCTGAGCTTCGAGGTGACGAACCGCGCGGGCGATCCGGTGTTCACCGCGGATGCGGATGTCGACAGCGGGCTGGCCTCCGGCGCGGGCGCGGCGTTCGTGTCGTTCAACGATGCCGCGACACCCGATGTGATCCTGCCCGGCCAGACGGTGTCCGTGGTGTTCGATGTGGATACCGATGCCGCACCGTCGAACTTCTCGGTGACGCTCCAAGTGTTCGGGTCGGATCAGGACATTGCGATGGCCTCCGCGCCGAGCAGCGATGTGATCACCGTGAACGCGTCGGTGACGCTCGATGGCGTCGTGACGCTGGGGTGCCCGGGTGACACCGACGGCGACCTCGACTGCGATCCCAACGACTTTGTCAATGTGCTCGTGGGCTTCGGCACCACGAGCGGGGCGACGCGGGCCGATGGCGACTTCGATGGCGACAGCGATGTCGATGCGGACGACTTCATCGAGGTGCTTGTGGCCTTCGGCGCGGTGTACAGTCCCGAGTGCTCGATGCTCCCCTTCTGAGCGGTCGGGCCTTAAGCAAGGAGCAGGGCCGATGTCGGACGCGGTCAAAGTCGGTGTGATCCTCGGCGGGTGCGGCCGGCTCGATGGATCGGAGATCCATGAGGCGACATGCACTCTCCTCGCGATCGATCAGCAGGGCGGGTCGTACCAGTGCTACGCGCCGGACAAGCCGGTCGCCAGGGTCGTGAACCACCTGACGGGCGAGGAGGCCGCGGGCGAGGGCCGCAACATGATGATCGAGGCGGCGCGGATCGCGCGGGGCGACATCAAAGATCTCGGTTCGGCCAAGGCGAGCGATTGCGATGCGTGGGTGATGCCGGGTGGCGACGGGATCGCCCACAACCTGTGTACCTTCGGTCGCGAGGGCGCCGAGTGCTCGGTCGATGGCGATGTGCATCGGGTCATCCTCGAAGCTCGCGACGCGGGGCTGCCGCTCGGCTTCGTGTGCATCGCGCCGGCGATCGGTGCCCGCGTGCTCGGCGAGCGCGATCACCCGAAGCTGACCATCGGTCACAACGCACAAGTGAACGAGGTGCTGGGCCAGACAGGCGCCGCGATGACGCCGGCGAGTGCGCTCGAGATCGTGGTGGACGAGCCCGCCCGCGTGGTGAGCACGCCGGCGTACATGGAGGCCAAGGGCCCCGCCGAGGTGTACACCGGCGTGAGCAAGCTGGTGGAGAAGGTGCTGGAGCTGGCCCGGCAGCCGGCCCACGCGTGAGGCCGATGCGCCCGATCAGGTGATGACGACGCGGCCGGTCCCCTCGACGATCTCGCCGATGCGGTGCGGGCGCTCGCCGAGCTTGGCGAGCTGGCGTTCGACGCTGCCCGCGAAGCTGGGCCGGACGATCAGGCAGAAGCCGAGACCCATGTTAAAGACGCGGTCCATCTCGTCCGCCTCGATGTCGCCGCGGTCGCCGAGCCAGGTGAAGACGGACGGGACAGGCCAGGCCGAGCGGTCGAGGACCGCGTTCACGCCGGCGTGCAGCGCCCGATCGAGATTGCCCGCGACCCCGCCGCCCGTGATGTGGGCCATCCCGACAACGATGCGTTTCACGGTGTACCGGCGGAGCAGTCGCGTGATCGGCGCCGCGTAGAGGCGTGTCGGCGTGAGGAGGACATCGCCGACGGTGCGATCGGGGTCGAGCGATGCGTCGGTGTCGCGTGGATCGATCCCGGCGCGGTCGAGGACGGCATGCACGAGCGAGAAGCCGTTGGAGTGCACCCCATCGGACTCGAGCCCGATGACGATGTCGCCCGGCTCGACACGGGACGGGTCGGTTGCCCGGTCGAGCTCCACGACGCCGACCGCGAACCCCGCGAGATCGATCTCGCCCTCGGGGTAGATGCCCGGGAGTTCAGCGGTCTCGCCGCCGATGAGCGCACAGTTGCAGGTCGCGCACGCGTCGGCGATGCCAGCAACAAGGCGTTCGAGTGATGCCGGGTCGACCGCGTGGCACGCGATGTAGTCGAGGAACAGCAGCGGCTCGGCGCCCTGAACGACCAGATCGTTCACATTCATGGCCACGAGGTCTTGCCCGAGGCCTTCGAGGCGGCCGAGGGCAGTGCCGAGCTTGATCTTGGTGCCCACCCCGTCGGTGCAAGCGACGAGCACGGGGTCGCGGAAGTTGCGTTTGAAGATCGCCTCGTTGTAGTCAAGGCGGAACAGTCCCGCGAAGCCGCCGTCGTTGGCGATCACCCGCGGGCCGTGCGTCCGGCGCATGTGCGAGCGGATGGCCGCAGCGAACGCATCCCCGGCCTCGATGTCCACCCCGGTGCCCGCGTAGGTGAGTTTGCCGTTGCCCTTGGCCATCGGAGGAGTCTAGCTGAGCGGCTCGAACGCCCAGGACCGATCAGTCCGCTCCGTGCCCCGGAGCTGGAAGGCGTGGCCACCGAGCGTGCCATCGACATCGATCGCCTTCGCGGCGCTCGGCACGTCGACGAACGCCCACCGTGCGGCCCCGCGCGCGACGAGCTCGACCCGGCCCCGCGCGCCGAGGTCGCGTGCCTCCAGGTGCAGGTACGCGGCGCGGTGGGGGTCGATGTGCTCGGCGTCGAACGCCTGGCCGCACCACGGCTCGACAGCAAGGCGGAACGTCGTCAGGACGCGGTCATCATCGTCGAAGGGGCCGGCATCGGGCGCGAGCATCAGGTCGTAGTGCCACGAGCTGTCGAGCAGCGTGTGCCGGTGCAGGACCGCGGGCCAGTCGTGTGCGCTCACGCGAAGACCATAGGGTCGCGCGGTATTCTGCCGCGATGACACGCACAGGAACATCGGATCGATCGTGGGTCGCCCGCGCCGCGTGGACCATCGCCGGGCTGGGTGCCGTTTGGCTCGCTGGGTGTCAGAACCCGCGGCCGATCGTGCTCGTCGAGCAGTCAGCGGCCGAGGCGTGGGACCGTGGGGACATGGTGCTTGCCGAGCAGGAGTACGCCGAGCTCGTCGACAGGCGGCCTGCTCGCGTGTCGGACCGTCTCATGCTCGGCCGGGCACGCGCCGCACTGGGCGATTGGGCCGGGGCCCGCGATCAGCTCGACATCGCCTACACGATCTACCCCGAGGACTCGGAGGTGCTCGACCTGCTGACCGAGGCCCGCCTCCAGCTCGGCGATACCGATGGGCTCGCGGAAGAACTTCGTCTCGCGGCCCGGACGCTCGGTCGGTGGACCGACTGGCTCCGTCTCGGGGAGGCCCTGCGTCGCACGGGCGACCTCGACGCCGCCGAGCCCGCGCTCATCACCGCAGCGAGGCTCGACAGCGGGCGGTCGCTGCGACCCCAGCTCGCCCTCGCGGAGCTCTACGAGGAGGCAGGCGACGCTGAGCGGGCCCTCGAGCGGTACCGCATGGCGCTCTACCTCGACCCCTCGAGCGGGGCGGCACGGGATGCGATCCGCGCGACGGGCGAGATTCCCGGGCCCACTTTCGCCCTGGTGCCCGCCGAGGCCGACCTCGCGGATTGACCGATGGAATGTCGGGCTCTAGTCTTTCATCGCTTCATCCGAATGAACGGTTGAAGCGATGAGCCTGGCCGAATGATTGAAACCGCGTCCATCCCGGTGACGGTGCGTCTGTCGGCGCTGTCGGAGCCGGTGCGTCTGCGGATCGTTCGGGTGCTGGAGCTGCACGAGCTGTCGGTTGGTGAGGTGGCGTCGGTCGTGCAGCTGCCCCAATCGACGGTAAGCCGCCACCTGAAGCTGCTCGCCAACGCCGGGTGGGTGAGCAAGCGGCCGATCGGGACAGCGACGTTTTACGCCCTCGTGGTGGATGAGCTGGCCGATGATGCGCGTGCCCTGTGGCAAGCGGTGCGAGACGGGATTGACCCCGAGGACGCGGACATCCGGGCCGACAATCGGCGGGTGCGTTCGGTGTTGGAGAACCGCAAGGCGGACTCTCGGGCGTTCTTCGGCCGCAAGGCGGGCGAGTGGGATGAGATCCGCCGCGAGCTCTTTGGTGAGCACTTCACGGCCCTCGGGCTGTTGTCGCTCGTGCCGCCGACGTGGACCGTGGCGGACTTCGGGTGTGGCACCGGGAACGCAGCGGAGCTGCTGGCTCCGCACGTGCGACGAGTGATCGCCATCGATCAGAGCCAGCCGATGCTCGACGCGGCGCGTCAGCGGCTCGGCGAGGTGTCGAATGTGGAATTCGTCGAGGGTGCGATCGAATCGGCCCC
This sequence comes from Planctomycetota bacterium, assembly GCA_038747915.1. Taxonomy (GTDB): domain Bacteria; phylum Planctomycetota; class Phycisphaerae; order Phycisphaerales; family UBA1924; genus JBCDAP01. Next base: position 18,070 of record JBCDJJ010000069.1, read on the forward strand.
GCTCGCGAACGACTCGGTGGATGCCTCGGTGATGGTGCTGGTGCTGCACCACATCGCCGAGCCGGCGGACGCGATCCGGGAGATGGCGCGGGTGACGCAGCCTGGCGGGGTCGTGGCGGTCGTTGACATGCATGCGCACTCGCACACTGACTTTCGTCAGACGATGGGGCATCGGCATTTGGGGTTCAGCGAAGCGGAAATCGCCGATCAGTTTCTGCGGGCGGGCCTCAAGCCGCCGCGGATCCACACGCTGCCCGGCGGGGTGCCGTCCCGCGGGCCCGATTTGTTCGTGGCGTCGGCGATGGTGCCGTCGCCGGATGACGAGCTTTGAGCCTCAACGAGTTGAATGTCCGAGTTTCTTCTGAATCACGCCTTGAAAGGGAATCGATGACGACCGTCACCACGACCACATTCGCCGACACCGGTCTTCCGCTGACCAACGACCTGCCGCACAAGGTGGCCGATCTGGCCGAGAAGACCGTCGCGTACGGTCGCAAGGAGATCGAGATCGCCGAGACCGAGATGCCCGGTTTGGTCGCGTGTCGCGACGAGTTCGGCGCGAAGCAGCCGCTCGCGGGTGCTCGCGTGACCGGCTCGCTCCACATGACGATCCAGACCGCCGTGCTCATCGAGACGCTGCAGGATCTGGGTGCCGATGTGCGGTGGGCCAGCTGCAACATCTTCTCGACGCAGGATCACGCGGCCGCTGCGATTGTCGCAGGTCGCCCGGATCAGGGGAAGGCCGGTACGCCGGTGTACGCGTGGAAGGGCGAGACGCTCGAGGAGTACTGGTGGTGTACGCTGCAGGCGCTGACTTTCGCGCCGCGTGAGAGCGACGGCTCGCAGGGCCCGGACATCATCGTGGACGACGGCGGCGACGCGACGCTGCTGATCCACGAGGGTGTAAAGGCCGAGATCGCCTTTGAGAAAGATGGGACGGTGCCGGACCCGGCGTCGACCGACAACCCCGAGTTCAAGGTGGTCCTCGCGATCCTGCGCGACAAGGTGCAGGAGAACGGGAATTTCTGGCGGCCGATGGTGCCGCACATCAAGGGTGTCTCCGAAGAGACCACGACCGGCGTGCATCGTCTGTAC
>JBCDJJ010000070.1:0-18822 GCA_038747915.1 Planctomycetota bacterium
GGGGGGGGGGGTGGTTCCCCCCCCCGCTTTCGGTGGGGGTTGTTTTCCGGTTGGGTGCCCCCCCCCGCCACCGGTGTGTGTTAGTTGGCGGCGGCGATCTCTTGCATGAGTTCTTCGGGGGGTTCGACGGGGAGGGCGTCTTTGCCGTCGCGGCGGTCGTAGATCAGGTTGAGGGCCGCGTTCCACTGGTAGTCGGGGATCTTGGTGCGGGGCAGGATCTTGGAGATGTGGAGGATGGCGCTGGTCATGCCGGCTTGGACGAGCTCGTGCAGGAAAGCGGAGTTGAGCACCTGCCGCGCCGCGGGCTTGAGGCCGAAGCTGACGTTGGACAGGCCGCAGGTGATCTGGCACTTCGGGAAACGCTCGGCGATGCGGCGTGTGCCCTCGATGGTTTCGAGGGCGCTGCGGCGGTCCTTCTCCATGCCGGTGGAGATCGGCAGGACCAGCGGGTCGAACATCAGATCGTCTTCGGCGAGACCGTAGGTCTCGGTCGCGAGCGCGTGCATGCGTGCGGCGATGGAGAGCTTGCGGTCGGCGGTGCGGGCCATGGCCTCTTCGGGGTCTTCGTCAATCGTGCCGAGCACGAGGGCGGCACCGTAGGTCTTGGCGAGCTGACAGAAGTGGGCGAACTTCTCCTCGCCGTCCTCGAGATTGGCGGAGTTGAGCACGCACTTGCCGCCGGCCTTCTTGAGGCCCGCCTCGATGACATCGGGGTTGGTGGAGTCGAGCATCAGGGGCGCATCGACCTGGCGGACGATCTTCTCGACGACGATCGACATGTCGGACGCGTTGTCGCGGCCGGCGTAGTCGACGTTGACATCGAGCATGTGCGAGCCCTCGCGCATCTGCTCGCGGGCGAGGGAGACGATCTGATCCCAGTCTTCTTCTTCGAGGAGGCGTTTGAACCTGCGGCTGCCCGAGGCGTTGCAGCGCTCGCCGACGTTGAGTGTGGTGTTCTGCTGGCGGTACTCGACGAAGCGGTAGAGCGAGGAGCACCCGGGCTCGGGGGCAACGTCGCGCTTCTTGGGCGTGATCGTGCGCACGCGCTCGGCGATCGCAGCGATATGGGCGGGCGTGGTGCCGCAGCAGCCGCCCACGAGGGAGATGCCGATCTCCTCGGCGAGGTGGCCGACCTGCTCGGCGAACGGGCCCGGCTGCATGGGGAAGACGGTGCGACCTTCTTGGAGCGTGGGCAGGCCCGCGTTGGGGTAGACGGTGACGTGTTTGGTGGAGTTGGCGCCGAGGTAGCGGAGGTGCTCGGTCATCTCCTTGGGGCCGGTGGCGCAGTTCATCCCGATGCCCGCGATGGGCAGGTCGGCGAGGGCGTTGACGGCCGCTGTGATATCGGAGCCCACGAGCATGGTGCCCTGCTGCTCGATGGTGATGCTCACGAAGATGGGGACCTGGCGGTCCGTGTTCCACAAGCCGTGGTGCTGCTGAGCTTGGATGATGGCGGAGACGACGGCCTTGATCTGGAGGATGTCTTGGCAGGTCTCGACGAGGACCGCATCGACGCCTGTGGTTTCTGAATCGGCGTTGAAGCCGGTCGGCGGTCCACCTTCGATGAGTGCCTCGGCCTGGGCGCGATAGCTCGCGACGAGATCGTCGAAGGTGATCTGGCCGAGGGTGACGAGCTTGGTGCCGGGGCCGATGGCGCCGAGGACGTATCGCGGGCGATCGGGTGTCTCGTGCTCGAGCGCGGCTTCGCGGGCGAGACGAACCGCGGCACGGTTGATCTCATGCACGCGGTCCTGGATGTCGAACTCGACGAGCACGTGTGGCATGCCGCCGAAGGTGTTGGTCTCGACAACATCAGCCCCAGCGGCGAGGTAGCCGGCGTGGATCTGGCGGATCACATCGGGGCGCGAGGTGCAGAGGATCTCGGAGCAGTTCTCGAGCCCGTCGAAGTCGTCGAGCGTGAGGTCGGCATCGTGGATCTGTGTGCCCATCGCGCCATCGAGCACGAGGACTCGGTGCTCGAGGGCCTCGAGGATCGTGGGCCTGGGCGCGGTCTCAGCCATGGATCGAGGCTAGGGCCGCGTGGGGACCTCGTCAACGGCATTCGATCCATTCTTGCGGATGAATGGATTAAACATCTTAGGATGCCATCGCGGGCCGCTGGGCAGCGGTGGCACGGACCACGACGCGGTTGAGGTCGGCCCGCTGCGTGTCGGAGCGCGACTGGGTGACCGATGCTGCGTGGACGCGGTAATCGAGCAGCGGGTCGGCGAGGTTCGCGAGTTCGCCGAGGCGGGCGAGGCGGAGGAAGAGATCGACATCCTCTGCTGAGCCGGCGGATGGGTCGTACCCGCTCAGGACGGACACCGCGTGGCGGCGCATGACGACAGTTGGGTGACGGAGGACACCGGGGTCGCCCGCGAGCAGGCCGCGGACGATGCCGGCGTGCCGGATGGGTGGGCGGGCGGACTCGATCGGGTGACCACGCTCGTCGATGCGGCGGTACCAAGTGCCGAGCGCGACGACCGCAGGGCGGCTGCGCAGCTCGAGGAGTTGTCGGGCCAGGCGGTGCGGCGAGGCGATGTCGTCGGCGTCCATCCGCGCGATGAAGGGGGCCTTCGCGCGGGCGAGCCCGGCGTTGAGGGCCGGAGCGACGCCCTGGTTCTGCTGGGTGATGACGGTGACGCGTGGGTCGAGGCACCGTGCCCGTTCGAGGATGGTTGGCGAACGGTCGGTCGAACCATCGTCGACGCAGATGAGCTCGAGGCCCTGGATGGTCTGGTGGAGGATGCTGTCGATCGCGTCGCGCAGGAATCGCTCGGCGTTGTGGACGGGCATGACGACAGAGACAGCGAGCGATCGCGGGGAGGGGCGGCGTGGCATCGCGGAGTTATCGGCTCATCATGCGGGCGACGCCAGTCCAGTGCGGCAGGAATTTGCACCCCGAAAGCGGCGGGCGTGGACCGATGGCGTTCCCGGACGTAGGCTTGGGGCCCATTTGGGGCGTATAGCTCAGCTGGCTAGAGCGCTGTGTTCACACCGCAGAGGTCACTGGTTCGAGTCCAGTTACGCCCACTTGAGTACCTTCGGGTTCTCCCACATGCCGTTTTCTGCCGTGTAAACGGCTGTTCGCAGAGCCGGTTCCTTCGGCTGCGTGCATACACTGCAGCGCATTCTTCAGCACGGCATCGGTCGCTCGGGCGAAGTGATCGTCGGTCACCCGCAGGTAGTTCTTTTCGACGACGGTGATGCTGTGGCCGATCCACGCGGTGACGTCGTGTGCGGGGAACTGCTCGACCAGCTTGGCCTGCCCCCGGTGTGTGTACCAGTGAGAGACAGTGTAGTCGGGACGTCTTCTCCTGCTGCTGAGGCGTGCGGAGCGGAGCGGAGCACGGCTCAGCAGATCGCTCCGGCGGCTTGAGTGCGACAGCCTCGGGTGCGCGACGAGTGCTGCCGCTCGGTGTTGTAGTGAACACGCCACCGCTCGATCAGCACCTTCGCCTCCTGCAGCGTGTCGAAGCGTTCGCGGGCGAGCAGCTCGTCGCGGAGCTTGCTGTTGAAGCTCTCGACATACCCGTTCTCCCATGGGCTGCCCGGCTCGATGTGCAGCGTCTCGACGCCGATCCGGCCGAGGCACGTGCGCAGCGCCGTCGCGATGCACTCCGGCCCGTTATCCGAGCGGATGCACTCCGGCACGCCGCGGGTGACCATCAGCCAGGCAAGGCGCTCGAGGACATCATCGCTGCTGAGCCTCCGCGCCACGTCGATGCTCAGGCACTCCCGCGTGAACTCATCAACGATCACAAGCAGCCGGATCGATCGGCCGTCCTTCGTCCGATCATGGACGAAGTCGAACGCCCAGACATGATCCTTTCGTTCGGTGCGCCGACGGACGCACGAGCCGTCGTTGAGCCGGAGTCGCCCGCGCTTTCGCTGCTTCTTGGGCACCTTGAGACCCTCCTGCTTCCAGATGCGTTCGACTCTCTGGTGATTCACACACCAGCCCTCGTGGTTGAGCAATGCCGTGATTCTCCGGTAGCCGTACCGCCCCGAACGCCGCAGCCAGCTCGATGATCCGCCTCGTGAGTGGCTTCTCATCATCACGTTCGATCGACGCGTACCGCTGCGTCGAGCGGTGCTGTCTCAAGACCCTGCACCCCCGCCTCTCGGACACGCGATACCGCGCACGCACGGCGTGCACCGCGTCGCGCGTCTTCCGCGGGCTCAGGAGTTTCCCAAGGCAACGTCCTGGAGCATCGCCTTGTCCAGGCTCAGCTCCGCCACCAGCTTCTTCAGCCGTGCATTCTCGCGTTCGAAGTCCTTGAACCGCTTCGCCTGGTCGGTCTTCAGCCCGCCCCAAATTTATAAAAGGAGCGACGCCACGTGTAGTAGGTCTGATCGGTGACGCCGAGCTGCTTGGACGCTTCCGCGACCGTCGCCCCGCTCGCGATCAGCACCTCCGCCTCGCGGAGCTTGTTCACGATCTCCTCAGCCGAATACCTTCGCCGTGCCATGCCAGATCCTCCGTGATCCAAGCCCCAAACTACCAGTCCGGGAATGGATCACTTTCGAGGGGGCATTCCAAAATCAGGAGGAAAGGTCATCGTACCTTCCGCTCCGGGCGGATCAGCAGCAGCAATCAACCACGGCAACACACATATCCGTGGTCGCCCGCCGTTCGGAGGGCAAGTCTGCTCTGTCTCCGACCGCCGCCCAACTCCGGCTGGCCGATCACGGGCGGGGCGGCGGACGTTTGCCACTTCAATCATCTAGGTAAACACCGCGCGATCGATCGCGGATGAGTTGGAGTTGGTCGTCGTCGCGGTACTCAGGGAAGAACTGCCATTGCCCTGCGTCATCGTTGAGGGCGGTTCCGAAGGGGTTGCCCGGGAGGAGCCTGGCGCCAGGGTTGCGTCGAAGGGCGTTGATATCTTCGGGTCCGACATCGATACGGGAGGCGTGGCCGTCGATAAACGCCGCGGCGAAGGTGCGGTCGCGGTTGTAAGGGCTCTCGCTCTCGACGTTCTGACCTTGGTGTGCGCCGATGATCAAGCCGCCGTCGGCCGCGAGGATGGTCCTCGACGCGTTCCACCGCGTGATGCTGCGTGAGGCGTAGCGGGAGAAGTACCAGAACGGCTGGCCGCGATAGCCGTCGCGGTCTGAGAGGGTGTTGACGTCGAGACCATCAATCTCTGCTTGAAGCCAGAAGGTGTTGGCAAGGTAGCTCGTACCGAGCACGTTGTAGAGCGACTTGTCGGAGATCTGGTCATCGTTGTTGAGCACATCGAACTCAAGATCTCTGCCCGGCGTCTGAAAGAGCTCCCGCCGTGCGCGATCGCCGGGGTCGATCGACGGCTCGTCAGCGGGGTCATCGATGGTGGCGATCGAGATGTCGTCGAAGAGGTACGCGTTGAGTGGCTTATCGCGATCGGTCCAGAGCGAAGGCCAGTCGAAGGCGAGTGGGTTCTGCGTCATGCCACCGAGGCGATGCCCTCGGACGTTGGCGACGGCGCCGCCGAGGTTGACCACGCCGGGGTCGTCCTCGGGTGTGACGATGCGTCCACCCGCGGTCAGCAGTTCGGGGAAGAGCGAGCTCTCGCGGAAGTCGGCGATGTAGGCGGCTTCGGCGGTGGCGATCTGTCGCAGCCGCGACAGCGAGCTGATGAGCTGTGCGGAGTCGCGTGCTCGGCTCAGCGCGGGCAGCAGCAGACCGATCAGCAGCGCGATGACCGCCACCACAACGAGCAGCTCGATCAGCGTGAATGCGTGTCGGCATCCGACAGAGTTCGTTGCGCGGCGGCTGGAGATATCACACATCGTCATTCACTCATGCATATTGTGTGACTGGCCATGCGATGGGCTCTTGCAGGGTGTTCAGCGAGGGAGGTAGAGGTCGCGGACGAGGTTGTACTCCTCGTCGAAGCGGCGGGTGCTGCCGAAGGCGAAGTCGCTCGTGACGGGAGGCATCGCCATGTGGACAAACTCGCGGTACTGAGCGGGCAGGAGCACGTCCTCGGGTGCGAGTTGGTTCTCGCCCGCGCTGCCATCGAACATGAGCATGAGGTGACGCCCTGTCTCGCCATACTGCCCGCGGAGGAGTGTGCGGTCGTTTCGGATGCCGCCGGCGAGCGCCGCTTCTTGGGTGAGCTCGAGAGTGGGATCGTGCATGAATACCGTGCGCGAAGGGTTCATGGTGCGCATGTCGGCGACGATTCGGGAGACGAGTTGCTCCATGGTGTTCTTGACCACCAGGCCGTTGCGGCGGAGCGTATCGAACTCGGGGCTGTAGAAATCGTAGCCGTAGCTGAAGAGGAGCCATGTGTTCTGCATGTAGCTCGTGCCGACGAAGTCGTAGAGCGAGTCCATGTCTGCGAACGCCGGGGTGACCTTGGAGATACCGCGCGGGATCAGCGTCTCGTGCTGGCGAAGCTGCTGGACGTAGGGGCTGTTGGGGCCGTCGACCGGTGACTGGAAGAAGGCGCGTTCGGTGCGTTCGTCCGCGGGCGTGCGTTCGCCGCCGGCCCAGTCCTCGAAGGCGATGTCGTCATAGATGTATGGATTGAGTGGGCGCTCGGCCTCGTGGCTGTAGAGGGTGTTGCTCGGATCTTGTGTGTCATCGAAGGGAATTGTGGACTTGCCACCGATGCCCCAGCCGACCATCCAGTTGTAGGTGGTAATCACACTCGATGGGTCGATCGTGCTGAGCGACTCGCCCTCTCGTGTGCGTTGGACCGCAAAGAGTGGCACGATGTCGTGGTCGGCCTCGTACGCGGCCTGCGCGATTCCAAACTGACGGTAGTTGCCAAGGTCTTGCGCCTTCCACGCTCCAGCTCGGGCCCTCGACAGGGCGGGAAGGAGCAGGCCGATCAGTAGTGCGACGACCGCAACAACAACGAGTAACTCGATGAGTGTGAAGCCAAGGTCGCGGTGAGTGGTGCGTTCTGGCATGATCGTTCTCGCGGCGTGCTGTTTCCAGATGGTCTGGGCTCCGACCGACTCGGCTTCAGGGGCACTGATCGATCAGGCAGTCGGTCCCTTCGCCAAGCCATGTTCCGTCGGTGCACTCGCTCTCTTCGAGCCCGTCGATGCAGAGAAACCCGCTGCAGCACGCGCCGGTCACGAGCCCTTCCGGCGGACACTGCTGCGTGGCGCACTCGGTGCCGTCGCCGAAGTAGATGCCAAAGCATTGCCCTTCGGTAAGACCGTCCGTGCACTCGTTGTTGAACGTGGTGCAGCAAGCACCGGTCGCGCCCGGTGGCGGACACTGCTCGTTGATACAGAGTGAATCGTCCCCGAAGTAGGTACCGAAGCAGTCTGCCTCAGCGACATTCTCAAGGCAGAGTGGCGCGATGAGCGTGGTGCAGCAGGCACCGGTGGCCTGCGGGGCGTCGCACGTCACCTGCGGGCATTCGCAGGTGGTGCCGTTGCCGAAGTAGGTCCCCGGACCGATTAGGCTGTCGGTGCAATCGAGCTCGCTGGTGATGAAGCACGTTGTGGGCCCGAAGATGGAGCCCGCCGGGCAGCAGGCGCCGACGGGTGGGATGGGGCAGGCCGAGTCGGCGCAGGTGGCGCCGTCGCCTTGGTAGTCATCGGTGAAGCAGCCGAGTTCGGTGGTCTCGGTGCAGGTCCCGTCGGCGACGCTGCAGCACGCTCCTGTCTCGGGAATCGTGCACCGGCTGGTTGCGCAGTCGGTCCCGATGCCAAGGAACTCGAGGTCGAAGCCGAAGCAGTTTCCGAAGATGACGCCGTCGGTGCATGTCTCACCGCCGGCTGAGCAGCAAGCGCCCTGACAGAGCGCGTCGGTGCATTGGGTCCCCACGCCGAAGAACTCACCGAAGTCATTGACGCAGTTTTCAGCGGTCCGAAGACTGCAACCGTTGAACAGGCAGCAGGCGCCGCGCGGATCTTCGGTTGGACACTGCGTGCTCGCGCAGGTGGTGTCGTCGCCTTGGTAGGTGCCGCCCTCGTTGAGGCAGGTGCTCTGGAGCATGCCGTCGGAGCAGTCGGTGTCTCGGAAGAAGCAGCAAGCGCCCGATGTCGGCTGTGGAGCTTCGCAAACACTCGGAGTGTCGCTGCAGGAGGTGCTGTCACCGGCGAAGGTGCCGTCGTTACCACCACAGTCGCCCGCGGAGAGATCGAGACAGAGGTCGCCCTCGAAGCAGCAGGCACCGAAGCCTGAGGCGCCGCCGCAGACGTTGGGTGTGTCGTCGCACGTGGCGCCCACGCCCGCGAAGGTGCCGAACTGCGATACGCAGAGCGTCTCACTGAACCCGTCGATGCAGAACCCTTCGTCGAGGCAACAGGCCCCCTCGATCGCGATATCGCAGACAAGGGTGTTGCCCGGGCCGAGGGCACAGAAGGTTGCTGGTCCGCTGTAGCTGCCACCGGCGGAGAGGCACTCGAACTCGGACTCCTCGAAGCAGGTGTCGTCGTTGATGCAGCAGGCACCGAGGAAGCTGAAGAAGTCGCAGTCGGCCTCCTCGCAGGTTGCGCCGGCGGTGAAGAAGGCCGGGTCGCACTGATCGAACTTGAGGACCTCACAAACGCCGTCGCCGGTGCAGCACGCGCCGGTGATGGCGAGCGGGCCGCACACCGCTTCGGGGTCGGCGCAGTCGGCGTTGGCGACGAATGTGTTGGTCTGATCGGCGCTCAAGCAGTCGTCTTCGGTGATGAGGATGGTGTTGTCGCACCCCGCGGCTGTGCAGCATGCGCCGGTGATCGGAGCGGGGCAGCCCTGCGCGATGCCAAAGACGAGTGCGTCGATGTCGCCGCCGCTGATCACACCGAGCGGACCGCCCAGGTCGAAGGTGTTGCACGGCAAGCAATCATCGGCGCCGGGTGGACAGTCGGCGGCCGGAAGGTTCAACAGATAGTCGGTGGTGTCAAAGGCGTCGAGCGTGCCGAATGGTGCGGCACGGTCGAGCGGGTTGCAGGGCGACTGGGCGGAAGCCAAGGGTGTCGCTGCCAAGTACAAGGCCGCCGCGAGCAGCAGGGCGGAGTGCTGGGCGAGCGAGATGAGACGGGAGATCATTGGGCATCCTCTCCGTGTGTTGGGTGACGTTCTGAGTCGGAAGCTGTGAGATCACGGAAGGTGAACCCGGTCTCAAGTGTGCAATCGAGACGGATGGTGGTTGCGTCGTCGAGCGGGCGAGTGCGAGAGACGAGCTCGCACAGCATCTGTGCTGCGCGACGGCCCATGTCTTCGGTATCGACCACGACCGCAGCGAGCCGACGCTGCATGCCGAGTACGCGGGGTGTCGCGCCGTAGCCGATGACCGAGATCTGCGTCGGCACCCGGATGCTCATGTCGAGGAGCAGCAGGTAGATCTCCTCCGCGAGTGCGTTAGACGCGGCAAAGATCACGCTCGGCGGATCGTCCTGCGAGATCACCCGCTCGAGATCATCTCGGAGTGCATCGAGATGACGCTCGACGGTGTGTGCGGAGGTTGCCTGGGTCGGGTACATCCACCGAGACGGCACATCGTCGCGGACGGTGCCGAAGGCGCAGGAGTCGATCGGACAGCGCCCACCGTGCTCGGCGAGTCGGTCGTTGAGGCGCTCGATGGTGCGGCGAACGTTGGCGTTGCCGTGCATCGCGAAGACACCGGCATGGAGGTGGCCGCGCTCGACAAAGCGGTCAGCGAGGAGGTCGGCAACATGGTCGCCCGCCATCTCGATGCTCGGCGCCGTTATCTCGCCCCCGAGCGATCGCAGCACCGTGATGAACGGCATGCCGAAGCGGCGCAGCGTGCGGTACGCGGCGAGCGAAACATCCGTGTGCCCGGTCGGCGCGATCACAAACGCATCGTCGCCCTCTGCAAGACTCTCGAAGATGGCGGCCTCGATGCCGTCTTGGAGAGAGTTGGTCGATCGGACATGGATCGGGACATCGATCGCTGAGCGGAACTGCGATTCGAATCCACGGAGGAACGGCGCGAAGAACTCTGACCCCGCGGCGGGCAGCAGCAAGGCGGCCGATCGGATCTCGGAAGAAGATGCCATGGGGCCGACCTGCTCAGCACGGTGGCGCGGGCTGACAAAGGTGCCTCGGCCCTGCTGGCGGTTGACGACACCCTTATCTTCGAGCTCTGATAATGCTCTGCGGAGTGCACCCCGCGAGATGGCGAGTGCCTCGGCGAGTTCGCGCTCCGGAGGGAGTGCGTCACCCGGCTGAACACTCCCAGACGCCAGTCCGCGCTCGATCCGCTCTCGCATGTGCGCTTCAACGGACTCGGCAACACGAGAGGCCATACGTCCGCTGCGAGGCATCGCGGTCCAGATGCTCGGGTTATCGATGGTTGTGTTCATCGTGTGCTGTGGTTTGGCCTGGGAATGGAGTCAGCCTGGCTTGTGCGCCCGAAGTCGGGTGCTGCACCGCCGAGTGCGCGATGCAGCGATCCCAACCAATGAGACTCGTCGCGGTCATGGACGACGGTTGCGAAACGCCAGGACTCCCCCCGCACACAGAAGCATGCCCGCGCCTGGTGCAGGGACGATGGTGATGATGCCGTTGTCGATCTCATCGCCCGTGGCGTCGTTCAAGTAGCCGATCGTGGTGGGGAAGATGTCGTCACCGGCGAGGATGTCGACCGAGATGCTCTCGAAGGTGGTCGAGTCGAATGCAAAGAAGCTGGCGTCGATCCCGACGAGCACGCCGTTGATCGCGCTGGCGAAGACGAAGCTGAAGTCGGCCTCGGTGTAGGTCTCGCCGAAGACGGTGACGGTGAGGCTCTCGACGCCGTCGCCGATCGAGAAGAAGCCGTCGGGGTTGCCGGCGAGTGCCCCGTCGGTCAGGGTGATGCTGCCGGAGAACCCGGGATTGCTGGTCTGGAATGTGGTGTCGTCGGTCGAGTAGAGGAGATCGAAGGTCTGAGCGGTTGCCCCCGCAGCCACCCCAACGCACCCCACCAGCGAAGCAAAGAGACGTGTCATCGAACCAATTCCTTCCACAAATGTCGGGCCAGAAGCGTGGTCCTGGCGAGTCGGAGCGATACGGAACTCGCTCTTGAAACGGATAGACGCTGCCCACGGCCCTGGAATGAGACCCAAGGTACTCGCCATTGGTATATTGAATCGCAATCTGGACTACGCAAATGATCCATTGGTACCAATTGGATCATGCAGAAATGTACCTTTTTGATTGTACGAGCGAGTCTAGGAATGCCCGTCGGAAATGACCCCATACTTCATGCTTCACCCTGCTGGTTGGATGACTGAGGACCATGCATGGCGCGAAGCAAGGACTCGGCTGAGGAGGTCGTCAACAACCCCGCGAGGCGGAGGTGTCGAACACGGACGGCAATCACGTAACGCCCATCGGCTGTTGATTCCCGGCGGCGCGTCGCAGCGCGCGTCGCAACGGGTGGCCGCCGTCAATGGACGGCGGCGAATGCGATGCATCAAGCTGTACTGAACTCGGATGCCAGCAACAGAATCCGCTTCCGAATAGCCTCCGGGAGCGATGGCCACCGATGCGTGAGCCACACCAATCCAGCGCATGCTGCACCGGATTCTGCACCAGAGGTGCATTCGCATGGAGCCAAACTCGTTGTCGATGAATGGCTTGCGAAGTGCTTGGCGAGTCCAGTTGCGCCCACTGGAGTGCTTTGCGGTGCTCCCACATGCCGGTTTCTGCCTGGAAAACGGCCTCGTTCGGAGCCTGTGCTCCCCGGTGCGTGCAGGGACTGCAGCGCATTCTGCAGCGCTCCACCGGTCGCCCGAGCGAAGTGTTCATCCGTCACCTGCAGGTCGTTCTTCTCCGCGACGGTAACGCTGTGACCGATCCACGCGGCGCGACCACGTGGGCGGCGAACTGCTCGAAGAGCTTGATCTCGCGACTCGCCCGCATGTTCTGCTAAAGGCGCGGCCAGGGTGACAGTCCAGCATGGCCGATGATCTTCAAGGGCTGGAATATGTAAGGTTGACATCTAAAACTCTGAATAGTCGGACTTCAGGTGATTAGCGCAGTGCGGCTGCTATCGAATCGGCATGGATTAATTATTAATATTTTATAACTAATTTTTTAATTTTACACATTGCCATCCAATGTCCTCCAAATCTCTCTTGATGTCCTCTGGCATAGGGACATCAAATGGCACGGAGCGACCACCGTCGGCAGATGCGCTCAATTCCTGTGGTATATATCCCCCTAGGTCTCCAGCTTCCATAACTTCCTTGGCGAAGTGGACACAGCTCTTCCCAGGGCCCCACCTGGGATCGTCGGACGCAGCTTCTTCTAGCAAGTATTCATAAGCTGATCTAAACTGATCATCTGTAATTTCGAGCTGGCAAACATACTCAAATTCCGACTCCACATCCGGCTTGATCAGTCCTGGCTGTGTTAGAGTATCGTGGTCCCAGCCCTCAATGCTATCGTTGTCCGGGTGCCTGCCCCAAGGAGCAATTAGTGTTCCCTCCCATTCGCAATCATCGCAGTCGTCGGGAAGATGCAATAACTCCACACTAACATGCCCAACGTCTCCTGATATACCACGACCCGCTGAGGGTCGAATAAAAATACTCATCATCGAATATAGACCTAGAGGATCAAAATACTGCAAAGGATTAGAGGCGACATAGCTTAGCATGTTCATCCCATCCACATACTTCAGTGGATCCCGCTGCACGAACCTCCCCGCATCGCTCCACAGCCACCGGTGCCGGTACTCGTAGAGCTTCGCGGTCGAGTCCCACAGCCGGCCGGTGTACATGTGACGATTGCCAACCGCGGACTCGATCGCGCCGTTTGAACGGGGTGTGCCCCACACCTCGAGCACCTGTGGGCTGCCGTAGTCGGCGTACTCGTAGCGCTCCACCACGGAGCCGGCGTCGTCGGTGATGGCGTACACGGTGAAGAGATCGTCCTGGTGGTAGTAGTACGCGGGGTCGTCCGCGTCCGTGATGTCGAAGAAGAACGCCAGGTTGTCTATCACGCACCCATCGTCCAGCTCGAGGCTCACCAGCAGCATCACGCTGCCCTGGTTCCCGGTCGTGTCGAACGTCACACGGATCCCGTTCGCGGTCCGCGTCCAGATGGGGTTGCTCACCGCGTTGTTCGGATCGGTCTCTGAGGTGAAGGCCCCGGTGACCGCCCCGGAACTCGCCAGATCCGCGTCGATGGTCACACCCGTCTGGTTCGTCCGCACCGGCGACTGACCCACCACATTGGACACGCCGCAGGTGTCACCAAGCACCACCCACTGGAACGCCGCCGCATCCACGCCCGTCGTCGTCCTGCCGTCCCCGTTCACATCCCGGCGCATCTGCACGACTTCGTCGATGTAATTCCCGTACACGTACTCGGCGAGGAGAGAGGATGTCTGCGATGCGGTGTCGTAGTCGTACTCCGCGATCAGTTGCCAGGCCGCTTGGCCGCTGTAGACAAACTCGGTGACCTCCGCTGGATCGGGGACATTGTTCGTGAACGTGTTCAATGATGTGAGGACACGCCGGTTGAACGCATCGTACTCGTGGCGGGTCTCGGTGAGATTCTTCGCACCGTCGACCTGCATGATCCGCGTGAGCTGATTTCGGTGGTCATAGCTCATCAGCGTGTTGCCGGTCGTGCTGCCAAAGTTCAGCAGCACCGCGATGAAGTCGTTCACATTGACCACACAGTCGTCATTGGCATCACCGGGTACCGATGTGCCCGAGCCGCAGGTCGAGCCGAAGTTCAGCAGGACCTGGATGAAGTCCTCGACATTGATGAGCCCATCTCCGTTCGCGTCTCCGAACCTTGTGCTCGCGTTGGTGGCGACCAGGTTGCCGTTGTCGTCGTACTCGTGGTCGATGCCGGCAGCGGAGGTACCGGCGTTTCCCTGGGCGGTCTTGGTGTACTGGTTGACCGACTTATCCTCGACCAACGGATCGTCGCTCAGCGTGTAATCACCGATTTCAAGACCCCCGGCGAGAGGTAGATCGCCGGTGTAGGTGACCGACGAACGGTTGTGTACGCCATCCAAGGTGTATGTGAGCTCACCCGGCAAGCTGCCCGCACCACTGTCCGGGTAGTCGTACGCCGAGGTCACCAAACGGTCCGCACTGTCATAACCAAAGGCACGATTCTGTCGGTTGGCATGAGCAATGAATGAGCCGGGATCGAGCTGGTTGTGCTGCGTCTTGTTGCCAGCAGCGTCCCAAAGAAACTCGAACCCCGTGATCGTGCCGTGCGTGATGGCGCGGACGCGCCCCACGCCGTAATTCACCCGCGTACCCCCATCGAACGAGTTGGCGTCGTCGTAGAACCCGCCATAGTTGTACGTGGTGGTCACACCGTTACCAGCGGTCCGGCGCCGAACCCGATCCGGACCAACGTACGCGTACTCGACGATCCCGGCGGTCGCTGCATCATCGATCCGGGTAAGACGGTTCAAAGTGTCGTAGGACTTGGTTAAGACACGTCCCGAGGGGTACGTACACGCGATGTCGTTGTTTGCTTGGTTGTGGCTGTGCTGGACAACACGGCCGCTTTGCACCTCTTGGATCATATTTGATCGGGAGTCGTATTCTCGACTCACCGTGGCAATTGGCAGTGCTTTGGCAACATCGTAGTAGTTGTTTGCGGTGAGAACACGCCCGAGGCCGTCGTATGTAAATTCTTCGAGAAGCGCTCCGATATACCCGGTTACGCCCGCGGTACTGATTGTCCGGCTGAGCATACGATCGTTCAGGTCGTAAGCGAAAGTCTGGACCACGCCACGGGCGTCTTCGGATTCAACAAGATTGCTCACACGGTTGAAGGCCACCTCATGCTCAGTGGCATCAGCCATGATTGTCTTGATTCGTCGGGCGAGACCATCGTACTCGTACGTGGTCGTATTGAAATTATCATCCGTGAGCTGCGTGACGCGAGAGGACATATCGTAGGCTGTCGTTGTGAGCAGATCGATACCACCCGCGGAGCCCCCACCGCTTAGGGCGCCGACAGTCCGAGACGAGAGTCGACGACCAAGACCATCATAGGTCAATTCGGTATTATTATTTCTAGGATCGGTAATCTTGATCTTGTTGCTGCGCGAATCGTAATGGTAACCCGTTGTATTCCGAGGCCCGGAGTCCTGCCCGGCAGGGAGTGGGAGATCGCTGTAGTCACCCTCGACAGATTCGATCATACGATCGAGGCCATCGTAGGCATACGAGTTCGAGAATGACTCTGGAGTGAATAATTCAAGTTCAATATTAAATATTCTTGTCAGGTTAGAATCTGTATCATAGAAGCGCGTCACCGAGTTGTTCAGCGAGTCGCTCGTGCTCCTTAGTCGATGCGCCTTGTCGTACCGATACGTCACCGTCGAGTTCTGGATCACCCCGGAACCAGCGAGGTATGTCGCCGAGTCCCGAGAGTTGTCGGGGTTGTACGTCGCCGTCGTGATCTGCTTTGGCTGTGTCGTTGGTGCTGTGAAGAAGACCACACCGGTCGATGAAGGCACGGAGCATCCATACGAAGGACTAATGGGGTAGATGAACTCGTTGGTGACCGTGTTGCGGTCCCGGCTGTCGTACTCGAGAGTCGTGTACGTCAGGAGCAGGTTGCCCGAGCTACCCGGCGAAGTATCCGCTGCTGCGGGTCCACAAGTGGCTGCTGAGGTCTTGTTGTGGTTGCTGTCGTACCCATAGGTCACTGTATTGCCCATTGGATCGACACGGGTTCTCACACGGTCGAAGTCGTCATAGAAGGTCTTGCTCGCCCGCTCCGCCTCGGCCATCGTGCCCCCAGGGTTCACGATGGTCTGAGTACGCCGGCCGTTCGCGTCGTACACGAATCCGGTGATCAGGGGGACATAGCCCGATCCGGACCACGTGCCATCAGATAGATCCACATCGGCCGGATCGATACCCTGAAGTGTACGAATGATGAGATCACGCGCGTCATGCACCATCACGCTCGCGTTCGTGACCTGATTGCCGTTGACCGCTTCTGGCCTCCGCGTCGTCACAAGGTTCTTGTTGGCATCATAGACGTACTCGGTGACCGCCCAGACCTTCGACTCGCCCGTCGTGCCGTCAGTCGACGATGTGATCGTGGCGATATCGTAGGCTTGGGAGGGTGCTCCAACACCGGTAAGTGAGGACTCGTCGTAGCCGCCGATCTCTCGCGCGGTCTTTGTGCGGTAGTTGAGTTCATCGTACTCGTGAAGGGTCGTGTAAACCGGGTTGGTGGAATCCAGCTCGTACACACCGGTCGTTGCGTTCGGGACGAGATTCTTGACATCCTCGCGGACCATGCTTCCGTTCGCATCGTAGAAGTACTCGGTCTCAGCGAGTAGCTCTCCACCGTCGGCGTGGTGCCTGATGCGGACAAGCTGCCCGGCCTGATTGAACAGTCGATCGGTGTAGTCCCCATCCGGCTCGATTATCCGAGTCACATTCCCGATGATGTCGTACTCATACTGAGTGATCAGATCGGTCTCGTTCTCGTTGATCGTGTTCACACCATCGACATAGGACCTGATGGTTTTGTTGCGGTAGCCGAAGTCGTTCGCGGCTGTCGTCTGGCCATACTCGAAGCGATCCACGCGGGAGTGCGGGGCGCCTGTACTCAGCGTCGTGGTCGGCAGCGTGTGGGTCTTGCGCTGACCGAGGGTCGTGTATGTGAAGGACTCGGTCGCGGCGAAGGACGCCCCCACAATGTCGGGCTTGTCGTGCTTCACTTCGAGTATGTTGCCCTTGGTGTCGTAGACATACTCGCTCCGGTTTTCATTACCGTCGATATAGGCGGTCGCGAAGCCCGAGCCACAGCAGCCACCACCGAAGTCGTGCTCGTACTCCCACTTCTCGGTGATGGACTGACCGTCCGGGCCCGTCTCGGCCCGCTGGGTGACCTGCAGGAACTTGCGTGGATCATCACCGTTCGGGCCGGATCGGGCCGCAAGATCATCTCTGAAGTTGGTAATGGTCACTGATGTTCCGGCGGGGTCGAGGACCGAGTTCAGTTGGCCGTCTTCGTTGTAGGTGAACGAATCGTCGGCCACAGGAGTCGCACTGACGTACGACAGCCACCAGCTGGCGGTGTCGAGGTCCACGCCGGAGGCGACCGGTGTGCCGTAGCGCTCGCGGAGAAGCAGCGTACCGCTTGGATGGTTGATATTCGCATCACCGGCGTAATCGAGGCGGGTGACGTACCGCTTGCGGTTGCAAACCCAGACGGTGTAATCGTCATCTCTCGAGGTGAGGGCACCCCCATTGGTGGCGTTGGTCACCTCGTAGTAAAAAGTACCCGAGCCGATCTCTTGTTTGCTGAGGCGGAGCTCGTCTCTGGGCAGGAGTGTCTGGTCGAGAAGCAGCGACCGGGTGCCGTTCACCGCCTGGTACTCGTTCTTGATGATCGGCGAGCCGGTCGGACCTGAGGCGTCCGTATTCGG
Organism: Planctomycetota bacterium; assembly: GCA_038747915.1. GTDB lineage: Bacteria > Planctomycetota > Phycisphaerae > Phycisphaerales > UBA1924 > JBCDAP01. Next base: position 17,319 of record JBCDJJ010000070.1, read on the forward strand.
CGGCCATACCTCGGTCATTTGTCCGGAATCCCAGTACCAGTTGTTGTCGAGGTCTTTGACCTCGGCGCCGTACACGTACTCCCACTTCCGTCGGTTGGTGGCGTCGAAGCGGTTCGCCTGATCGGTCGGTAGCGAGAAGTTGGTATCCGTGGCGATCACCGGCAGAAGCACACGGCGGAGATGATCTTTGTCGTAGGCGTACCCAGATGGGTTCAGGGTGCTGTCTTTCTCGAAGGTTCCGCTCCCAGCGGTGATCCCCGTGGCGAGTTCGACGTTTTCGTCGTACTGATAGTCGATCCGACGGATGGTGTTCCCGGAGGCGTCCTTTTGCACGATCGCGGTGAGCAGGTGCGGGCTGTTCGCGGCCAGCGAATATTCGAAATCGACCTGCCGGCCACGAGAATCGGTGATGTAGTCGATCTGTGGGGCATTTGATATAAGGTCACGCTGATTCGTATATTGGGCGTAGGTTAGCTCGATCTTGTTGCCATCCTCCGTCAGATCGTAGTTTCGACCGATGACGCGGCGCAGCATGCCTTCCACGTAGGAGCCGTCGAAGGGGTGGAACTCGTAGGTAGCCCCCGTCGAGGTCCTATACTCCGCCTTAGGCTCATTAGCGGTGGTGCCGGGGATGATGCTGAGGACTGCGTCGAACTCGGGGCGGGTGTAAGTGCCGATGGCATCATCCAAAGCGAGCGTACGCCAGTTGGTGGTACACGAGGTAAAGTGGCTGAGCTGCCCGTTACCCGAGAGGAAAGTGACCGTCATGCCGCCAGAGCCGGCCGTACAGCCGGCCGTGGCTAGTTCGTTGGCAGACGCTTGCCTCGGACGCATGACACGCACGTTCCAGTTGTGGTCCCAGTTGACGCCCATCGGCTGATCGAAGAGGCGGAGGTCTTCACCCGGGTGATCGATCGCTTGATAGAGCGCCGCTTCGGCGAGCCCGTCCGCCGCGAGATGCCCAAGCTCCCACTGCTTGAAGTAGGTCGAGAACAGGCCGTGGCGTGAGCGATAGGTACGGCGGAACTCGAAGTCGAGGCCGATACCTGGGATCTCAAGGTCGGTCTGCACGAGAATGAACTCGCCGGTGGAGAGTCCGACTGGTCCGCCAAGGCTCTCTCCGGTATCCGCACCATTGTGCTCGCCGCCGCCGAGTTCCCAGAAGCCATTCAAAGCCCCAGTCGATTGATCGGGAGCGCCGCCTGGAGGCAGAACACCGCCGCCCGGTGTGCCCGGGGAGCCGCCACCGCGCGGACGACCGCCACCGCCCCAGGGCGAGTTGCAGGTCTTGCACTCGCACTCGGCGGGATTCTTGGTGGACGCCGAAGCCGGACCACAATCTTCCGGCTCTTCCACGTGAACCGTCAGGGAGAAACTGGACTCGTTACAGACCGAGAAGGAATCCCCGTCGATGTTGACACGCACGTCGTACTGCGGCGTCAGCGGGCAGGGATCGGCCCCATTGAAGAGTTCTTCACCCGTCCCCAGGCTCTGACAATTCACC
>JBCDJJ010000071.1:0-18661 GCA_038747915.1 Planctomycetota bacterium
CACGCCGTGGTCTGATGGGGAAGGTCGCTCGATTACACTTGCAACGCGGCGGGGGTGCCGATCGACTCAGCCGTGGTCTGATGGGGAAGGTCGCTCGATTACACTGTGACGACAGAACTCCTGGCGCTCCCTTCGGCCGTGGTCTGATGGGGAAGGTCGCTCGATTACACTTCCGCCCTATGTCGACAAGGGCTCGGCCTAGCCGTGGTCTGATGGGGAAGGTCGCTCGATTACACTCTGCCGATGCTCGTCCCGCAGACAAGCAGGGCCGTGGTCTGATGGGGAAGGTCGCTCGATTACACTCCATCGCGAGCTCGGGGCCACGGATCGAGTGCCGTGGTCTGATGGGGAAGGTCGCTCGATTACACTGCTGCGGGCGATCAACGCGGGTGACCTCGCGCCGTGGTCTGATGGGGAAGGTCGCTCGATTACACTACACGGCCCCTTCATTGGTCTGTGATCACGCCGTGGTCTGATGGGGAAGGTCGCTCGATTACACTCCGCCTGACGTGGATCGCGCGCCGCGGCAAGCCGTGGTCTGATGGGGAAGGTCGCTCGATTACACTTACGAGACGACGGCGTACACCTACGGCATCGCCGTGGTCTGATGGGGAAGGTCGCTCGATTACACTTCTGCGGTGTTGTGCGTCGTGTCCATCGGTGCCGTGGTCTGATGGGGAAGGTCGCTCGATTACACTCAAACACACCGCGACATCGAACGCGTCGAGGCCGTGGTCTGATGGGGAAGGTCGCTCGATTACACTGAGGGCCAAGAAGCATGGGCCAAGCAATTCGCCGTGGTCTGATGGGGAAGGTCGCTCGATTACACTCCGTCATCACGACTGGCTCGCGGAAGGTCTGCCGTGGTCTGATGGGGAAGGTCGCTCGATTACACTAGCCCGGGGCCGCCGGCGACGCCCTGCCGAGCCGTGGTCTGATGGGGAAGGTCGCTCGATTACACTACTCTTGTCATACATCGATGTGTGGCAAGGGTTTGCAGCGACTGAGTTGCTCAGAAAAGCATGATTTGGTGCGGCGGTTCTTCGGTTTTCTGGCGTTTTTTCCCAAAGAAAACCTCCATCTTTGCGAACTGCCGATCGGTGATGCTCACGAGCCGAACCTGACCTTCCGGCGGCAGCTTTGCTCGAACATCTTGGCGGACTTGAGCTGCGGAGTCGGAGCTCCGGCAGCATCGAGCGTACACGCTGTACTGGAGCATGGTGAACCCCAGTGAGATGAGATCTTTGCGAAAGCGGGCGTAGCGCCGTCGTGTTTCACGGGTCGTGACGGGAAGATCGAACATCGCGATGAGCCACACGGTTCGGTACTCCGAGAGATCAACACCTCGGGGGCGCACGCCACAAGCCCTCTGGGTATGTCACTCTGCTTGCCTCGCCGTTGAAGACACGCGCGAGCGAGGACGCGGTTCTGCCGATCCAGTCCAGCACGGTTCGGCTCTCACCGCCTGAGCCGCCATCCCACAAACGCTCGTGCAGCACACCGATGAGACGATGTTTGATTGATGGGTTGAGCGTGACATCACCGCCGTACTCTCCCACGATTTCTACAACTTCGTCATCGACGAGCGTCCGGTAGGGCTCGATGAGGTCGTCAGCGAGCGCCCATGTGTTCTCGCGATGCTTGTGGTGCAATGCAACCGATGCGTGTAACCCCGCGGCGCAGATTGCTCTGCCCACCGCTGCGCGAACGACCGCGTATCCGTAGTTGAGGAGTCGGTTTTGATCCGGCGCCTCCCGGCGTCTGCGGAACATTGGGTCTGCGAAGATGCGGGGCCAATAACGCTGCGCTGCGGTGCTTTCGTCGTTGCCGGCATCTCCCGATCGAACTCGGGCGGCCAGCGCTCTCAGGCCAGCGTCATCTCCGGTATGCACTTCGAGTGTGTATGCCTGAGCCTTGATCTTGGCTTGGACAATATGTTTCCAAAGGCGTTTGCGAGTTGGGACGGAAGCGCTGAGTTGCGCTCGTATGCGTTGGGTTTGGAGCGCATGAACGCCAAGCGGCAGCATCATGCCGACGGGCGTCTGGACATCGTCGCAGACAACGACCGACCCGCCGTGTCTCATCATGCCGGCAAGGACAGCACCGGAGCAGGTGACCTGCCTGTGGCCGAGGACGACAACGGCCGTCTCGGCGAGGGGGACAAAGACATCGGGCTCATCTTCGATACGGATGCGGATGCGCTCGGTGTCGAGGCTGAGGTAAGCCGGGCGCATGGAGACATCGATGATCCGTTCGTCACCCGGCATCGACAACACCCCCAAGGATCGTGACACGGACCTTGCGAGCACCAAGTTTGCGCAAGTTGTCGCCCGCCCCCCTAATGCGAATCCTATCCTTGCCCGACTTCGCCGATGCTCGGCCATCATATGTTCGTATGACCTTGATCTCTCCGTTGCTGATCGAGAGCACACGGAAGACATCACGCACGCCCGGCTGCTTGGGATCTTCCATCTCGAGGCACTCCCCATTTGCGAGGGTGAACAGGACCCGTGCGTTCGACGGGAGTTCAGGTGCAATGAGCAAAGGCTCGTGGTAGTGCCGCTCACGGACGTGCTGCTTGATGGCATCCATCGCATCAATCAGTGGTACGACTTTATGGGCCCACAGCTCTCGTCCATCTTTGTTTTTAGTAGCGTAAACCACGGTGTGATAGTTACTCTCGCTCTTCACAAGCCGCGCAGTGGCCCCGCTCCCGATCTGTCTCGGGTGCACCGACTCGCGCATCCGTACACGACGCAGGGTGACCATCTTGCCTCCGTCGCCGCGAACAACCGGGAGATTGGCGGGGTCCTTAAACGCCTTCGCGGGGTTCTTCTCTCCGAGTTCTTCGAGCTTTGCGCGAATGATGGCCTCTGCGCGCGGGTCAACGATGCGCCCTCTTTCGAGATCCTGTGAGTTGAGGACAGCGAGCTCGGTCCGGCTTCGGTGATGTGACAGCCCCTTCCGCTCGATGTGGGGTTTGGAGTAGATCGTGTCTTTGTGTAAGCCACCGCGCACGCGTTTAGATATACGGGCCGACACGACGATCTTCTCGACAGACTTCTTGACATCGGTCACGAAGTCGACCCAGGGGACATCGATCGCATCAAAGGGGCGTTCGCGGTGTTCGTGTTCCATACGCTTGGCAGCGTCCGCGACGCGCTTGATGGCACTCGGTCCAGTGCATGCGATGACCACCGCATCGACCGCGTGGTGTCGGTGGTCCTCGCGGTTCTTACCGCTATCACTGGACAGCACGGCGTCGAGGCCCCACCCTCGTCGGAGCCACGCGGTGAGCACGCCAGTAGGCGCCACAATGCGTTGGGTGCGTGTTGAGTCTCCGACATCCTCGGACCGTCCGCCGAACAACAAGCCTATGTAATCGCAGGCCAATCGGCCGATGTAGCGGGTTTCCTGGAGATGGCGAGCGGTGTAGCCATCTTCTGCTGGTTCTAGAAATCGTCGTAGCTTCTCCCGCGTCGCGAACGGATCGCCCTTGAAAGCCCGCACACGATCGGCAATGACGGCGAGTTCATCGTCCGAATACGCTGCCGAGGGAGATCTTCCCTTCTTTCGCGACCGATTCTCTTCGTGATAGCAGATTGTTTTATTGAGGTATGAATTGTCGAGGCTTTGGGACATCGGCCAGATGTGCTCGACATCGAATTGTGAGGTCTCACCGAGGAGGTCCTCTGCGCCGAAGTGACGCCCCGTGTATGGGCAGAGCCAACCACACTCCTCGGCCAGCAGCCACTTCTCGACCATCCAACGGCTTGGTGATTGGATACCGATTTCCCGGGCGATCACAGCTGCGGCCTGTTCTCGTTCGCGCTGCCGCTCTCTCATGCGACGTGAGGCCTTCTCTCGCCGACTCTTGCCAGATTTGAGATCGCGGGCGAGCTCCACGTGCACTCGTATGGGCTTCCCCCAGCGACGCACAACAGCATTCACCACTTTGCGCACTTCCGTGAGTGCGCGAGCGACCGAAGGGTTGGCCAGGTCTTGTTCCCAATCTGTCACTGGCGGGAGGGATTCCAACGGCTTGGTTGAGGCAAAGGACTCCGGGTACTCGTCCTTGCGTGCCTCGCTATAGCTCAGCCCATCGTGTTCCATTCGAGATGCCAGCCTTGCGAGTGCCTTACGACAATGAGCAGCATTCCCCTCTTCGAGCGAGACATCCCCGAGCGTTCGGGCTGCATCCTGATCCAGTCCGTGCTTGCGCTTTACCCACGATGTCAACGCGCCCGACTGGCGGAATGACCGCACCGCGTGCACCACGTGATCCTTCTCAGCTTCGGTCAGCCCGTCCCAGCGATCGGGCGAAAACGCCTTCCTGAGTGCGGCATCAGTGCGATGTCCGATCAGCCTCTTCTCACCGCCGCGCTCTATGCTGAGTGTGCATCGCATAGGAAGTCCGGCGGCCTTCTTGGCCGCTCGTATGGTGAGATCGCCGTCGGTCAAGAGCGTCGTGCTCAGTGCTTCGCGCTCTTCGGCGGTGAGCGGTCGTTCGGAAAAGTCATCCATCACCACACGAAGATGATTCACCTGCTGAAACACACGGAAACGTTGTGCTATCCGCTCGGACATCGGGCAGCGCTTCGAGCCCGGGATCAACAAACACCGGCCAATGAGATGACTCTGGCTCCTCAACGGGCGCTGATCAAAAATAGCCCTGTAGATCTCCGCCCGCTGGTCTTCGGTAAGTCCGAGATGCTCTGCCTGCGTCCTCCAAAGACAATCAAACTCTTGCTTGAACATCGATCTTGCGGTCCATCGGCTACGCAGCCGATTGTCATCCGGGTCGAGAGAAGCAAGATACGATCCGAGGGTAGGGGGATTGTGGGCAGCGATCGCCTTTGCAAGATCGCCGATCTGCTGCTTCATCTTTGAGCGGTCTTCACCCTCACGCTCTGGCGACTTCCGATTACTTAAAAAACCGCGGCGTTGAGCGAGGTGATAGAGCGCACGCCCGAAGGCTTCTGCCTCGATCGATCGAACGGCTGCTGCTGCACGAATGCGATACGGGAGATTCTGTGCTGAAACATGCGTTGATTCGATCCATTGTGAGCGAAGACGCGCATCAACATCGCAAAGATATTGATGCACGTCCTCCGGTGTTCGCAGCGGGGCGATTGGCAGGAGTTCGGCGCGCATCAAAGCATGAAGCAGCTTGCGCTTGCGTCGTGTCCGCCTCCATGTCTGGCGGCGCATTGCTCGCGCTTCACGACGTGGCGCTGCTTTGCTCTGCTCACGTCCCTGTAAGAGTGCGGTTTCTGGATCGGACTTGCCTGGATCAATCCCGGCTTCGAAGAGGTGAACACCCGTGTGACGGATACTCACTGGAGTTCCGCTTGCATCGGTATCGAGCACGGCCCACCCGATCGAGGCTACCCCGATATCAAGTCCGAGCACATATCCGGATACCTGCGTCGCCATAAATCGCTCCGAGTGTCTCGTTGATGTGCTTGACGCAGCGATAATCTGGGTGCATTATACTACTTGTGTAATCGAGCGGCTTTCTCCACTTATCACGGTAAGTGGGCAATGCCCGCGCAGGGCCATGCAAATAAGCATCCCTCGAACGCCCATCTCTGGGCGTTTTTTTCATTTATTGATCTCTTATATTATTCAACAGGATCAGGAAGGTGGCAGGCGTTCGCCTCTCCGTACCTGCCTCATTTATGGTTTCGATGGTGACCGTTCAAGATGCATGCGAGGGTCCATCCGCTGGACGTTTACAGAAAATTATCACACGCCGCTTGCCAGACACGATTTGCGAGCCGAACTCCCTGGATCTCCGATCCGCTGTCGCAAAGCCAATTATTGCCACAGAAACAGATCGTAGGTGGCAGTGGCGAGTGTAAAGCAGATTCCTCTTCACAGCTCGTGGAAGTGCGTTGGTTTTCAAGTCGGAGGAGGACCCGAGCCCTCGTCACCAAGAGCTGGCGTTGACCAGACTTCCGGTGTTCCGTCGATGACGTGAATTCAGAACTCGGTGCAGCGTGGAACAGCATCGACTCGCAACGGCCCGCAAGGACATCACCCTTGTGACCGCGACTCGCAGACCGCGAGCATGATCGACGCCAAGCCACCTCGCACAAAGCCGAGGCTGCGCGGCCGATTTCCTGGCTGAGGGCTTGACCGCCAGCCGCATCAGCATACCCTATCAAAGTGCGTACTTTTGTTCATCCATCGGCCGTGGCAGATGAGCAGGCGGATCCGGCGTTTGGCACGAAGAGGCTTCAACGACTTCTCAGAACTGGGTTTACGACCATCGATGGTCCGGAGCAAAGCGCACCGGGGCATGCGCTCGCCCGCCAGCCGGGTGTACACGAATGGTTCGGAGGAGAGGGATCAGCGAGAGCATGGCTGCCTCCGATGTCAATGGTCGCGGGCTTGCTTCGCCACGTTTCCTCAGATGCGTACCCCGGCGCCCTGCTGTGGGTCGGTCGTCGGTGCTGGGTGTACCCGCATGCGTTGAAGACATCCTTTGAATCGGTCCCTCAGTCGGGTCGCACGTCTCTGCTCGATCGATGTGTGTTCGTGGATGTTGTGGACCGCACCGAACGGGTGTGGGCGATGGATGTTGCGCTGCGGAGTGCTGGAACGTGCGTGGTCATCGGTGATGCCACGGGCGTGACGATGGCCGAGTCGCGCCGGCTTCAGCTCGCAGCGGCTGCGGGGCGGACGCCGTGCTGGGTGGTGCGGCCGCCGTGGGAGCGTCGCATGCTCTCTGCAGCACGCACGCGGTGGTTGGTCACGCCAGCGACTGCAATGGATGAGGCCGCACACGCCCAGGCATGGACGGTGGAACTCCTGCGCTGCAAGGGAGTGCAGCCCACGTTGGAGGGCGCGCGCCGATGGCGTGTGCATCGAGATCATGCGACAGGCACGATGGGCGACTGGTCGGCGTGCGATGGCGATCTGGCTCGCGATGTGGCCGATCGATCGGCTGAGACGACGCGAGCGCGGAGCGCCTGAGGCGAACAGCGATCGCCGAGCGATCATCTTAGAGACACCGGTTCGATCGGCTCGCGTGGTGTCGAGCTGCTGCGAGCGTGCGCACGCGGCGGGCGTGCGCCGGGGCATGCCGGTCGCGCACGCGCGGGCACTCTTCGAGACGGAGGACGTGCGGGTGCTGCCGGCGCGCCCCGATCAGGACCGCGCAGCGTTGCGATCGCTCGCGGTCTGGGCGCACCGGTTCTCGCCGGTGGTGGCGCTCGATGACACCTGTGATGAGCCCGACACGCTGCTGCTGGATGTCACCGGGTGTGCGCGGGTGTTCGGAGACGAGTGGACGCTTGCTCGGGCTGCCCACCGCGAGCTGGCTCGGCTGGCCGTGCGGGCACGTGTGGCGATCGCGCCCAGCTTCGGGAGTGCCTGGGCGGTCGCGCGGTACGGGCCGAATAGGGTCGAGGTTGTCGAAGAGGGCGCTCTGCGCGACGCGCTGGCCTCGATCCCGATGTCCGCGTTGCGGCTGGACGAAGAGACCGTGTCGTCGCTCGCAGAGCTCGGGCTGGAGCGGGTTGAGCACGTGCTCGATCTGCCGCGATCGGCGTTGCCGTCCCGGTTCGGCGAGGCGGCGCTGCATCGCTTGGATCAGGCCTGTGGTCAGGCGATCGAGACCATCGTACCGGTGCGGCCGGTGCCTCCGCCGGGCATCGAGCGGGTGTTCGACGGGCCGACCGATCGTGTGGATGCCATCGAGCTGACCGTGCGGGAGCTGCTGGGCGAGATCGCCGAGGTGCTCACGGCGCGGGGGTGCGGCGCGTGCCGGATCGAGATCGAGCTGGTGCGCTCTGATCTACCCCCCGAGTGCCTCTCGATCGTGATGGGGCGTCCTTCGAGGGATGCGAAGCATCTGTGGTCGCTCATCCGCCCGAAGCTCGAGCGTGCCTGCCTGGGGTTCGGTGTGGAGGCGGTCCGTGTGCATGCGAAGTCGGTCCGTCCGCTCCGGCACGAGCAGCAGGAGGCCGCGTTCAACTCGGGTCGTGCGAGCGATGTCGAGATTCGTCGCGCAACAGAACAATTGCTCGACACGCTCGGCAACCGTCTTGGGGTTGATCGCGTGCTCCGTGCCCGCGCGGTGGAGTCTCATCTCCCGGAACGCGCGTTCGTCATGGAGCCGGCGTCGAGCAGGTCGCCGCGTGGGCAGGCTGCGGTGGCTTCCAAAGATCGGCCCACCGTGCTGTTCGATCGCCCGGTGCCCGCCGAGGTGGTGGCGCTCACGCCCGATGGCCCCGTGCACCGTGTGCGGTGGCGGCACGGCGAGCACGCAGTCATCGCCTCGATCGGCCCCGAGCGGATCGCAGGCGAGTGGTGGCGCGGGCCGGGTTCGACGCGGGACTACTTCAAGGTTCGGTGCGAGGACGGCCGGTGGGTGTGGCTGGCCCGCACGGTCGAGGGCCGGCGGTGGTTCGTGCACGGCGTGTGGGCGTGAGCGATGCCTGAGGACGAGTTCCCCAAAGTCCGCCCGCACCCAGCAAAGAGCAATGCCGATGAGGCTGGGTGTTGCTCCTACACACCGGCCGAGGTTGGCTACGCCGAGCTGGCGGTCACGAGCAACTTCACATTCCTCACCGGGGCCAGCCACCCCGAGGAACTCGTCGAACGCGCCGCGGCCCTCGGGCATCGAGCGGCAGCGATCGCCGACACGAACACACTGAGCGGCATCGTGCGCGCGCACGTCGCGGCGAAGCAGGTGGGCATCCCGCTCGCGGTCGGGTGCCGGCTCGTGCTGAGCGATGCCCCGGACATCCTGGTCTATCCGACCACCCGCGCCGCGTACGCCCGGCTCTGCCGGCTGCTCACGCTCGGCAAGCGGCGAGCGCCCAAGGGTGAGTGCCATCTCGCGCTGAGCGATCTGATCGAGTACAGCGAGGGGTTGCTCGCGATCGTCGAGCCACCCGAAGAGGTCGATGAGGCCTTCAGCGAAGCAGTCCGCCGGCTTCGAGACGTCTTCGATGCCGATCGGCTCTCGGTCGCAGCATCGACCACCTCTCGCGGGGACGATGCGGCGTGGGTTGCTCGGATCGCAGAGGTTGGCTCGCGCACAGGTGTGCCAGTGGTTGCGACGAACGGCGTGCTGTACCACGACCCGGGTCGCCGGCCGTTGCAAGATGTGCTCACCTGCATCCGCACCGGGTGCACGATCGAGCGGGCCGGCTTTAGGCTCCACGCCAACGCCGAGCGGCACCTCAAGCCGCCCGATGAGATGGCCAGACTCTTTGTGCAGTACCCGGGCGCGATCGAACGCAGCGTGGCCATCGCCGAGCGAGCCAGCGCGTTCAGCCTCGACGAGCTGCGGTACGAGTACCCGGTGGAGCCGTGCCCGCCTGGCCTGTCGCCGACCGACTACCTGCGGCGTGAAGCATGGAATGGCGCGGCGCGGCGATACCCGAAGTACATCCCAGATCGCACACGAGCCGCGCTCGAGCACGAACTCGCCCTGATCGCCGAGCTCGGGTACGAGGCCTACTTCCTCACCTGCTACGACATCGTGACCTTCGCCCGCTCGCGCGACATCCTGTGCCAGGGCCGGGGCGGGGCGGCCAACTCGGCGGTGTGCTACTGCCTGGGCGTCACCGAGGTCGATCCCTCGACGCACAGCCTGCTCTTCGAGCGGTTCATCAGCCGCGAGCGGAACGAGCCGCCGGACATCGACATCGACTTCGAGCACGAGCGCCGCGAGGAGGTGCTGCAGTACATCTACGACAAGTACGGAAGGGACCGAGCCGCGATGACCGCCGAGGTCATCAGCTACCGCGGCCGGAGTGCGGTCCGCGAGGTGGGCAAGGCCATGGGCCTGCCCGAGGACTGCCTCGATGCGCTGGCGAAGAACCTCGACCGATGGGGCGAAGCGACCACCGACGAGCGTGTCCGCGAGGTCGGCCTCAACCCGCACGACCGCACCATCCGCCGGGTCATCCACCTCACCCAGCAGCTCGTCGGCTTCCCGCGGCACCTCTCCCAGCATGTGGGCGGCATGGTCATCACCCGCGGCCCGCTGCACGACCTTGTGCCCATCGAGAACGCCGCGATGGACGACCGGACGGTGATCGAGTGGGACAAGGACGACATCGACGCGATGGGCATGCTCAAGGTGGACTGCCTGGGCCTCGGGATGCTGACGTGCCTGCGACGGGCGTTCGCGCTGCTCGGTGACACGGGTGTGCGCGCGCCGAGTGGAACACCGCTCACGATCGCCCATGTGATGGACAAGGAATCACCGGACGACGCGGTGTACGAGATGATCGGTCACGCCGACACGATCGGCGTGTTCCAGATTGAGAGCCGAGCGCAGATGTCGATGCTGCCGCGGCTCAAGCCACGGTGCTTCTACGATCTCGTGATCGAGGTCGCGATTGTGCGTCCGGGACCGATCCAGGGCGGCATGGTGCACCCGTATCTCCGCCGACGCGAGGGGAGTGAAGCGGTCGAGTACCCCTCTGACGCGGTCAGGGATGTGCTCGAGCGCACGCTCGGCGTGCCGCTGTTCCAAGAGCAGGCGATGCAGCTCGCCATCGTGGCCGCGGGCTTCACGCCCGACCAGGCCGACGGGCTCCGCCGGGCGATGGCCTCGTGGAAGCGCAAGGGCAACGCCATCTACCGGTACGGGCAGCAGCTGATCGATGGCATGCTGAAGAATGGCTACGACCACGACTTCGCGGTCCGGTGCTTCGACCAGATCAAGGGCTTCAGCGAGTACGGCTTCCCCGAGTCGCACGCGGCGAGCTTCGCCATCCTGGTCTACGTCTCGGCGTGGCTCAAGCGGCACCACCCCGCGGCGTTCGCTGCGGCGCTCATCAACAGTCAGCCGATGGGCTTCTACGCGCCGGCTCAGATCGTCCGCGATGCCACCGACCACGGCGTCGACGTGCGGCCCATCGACGTGAACCACAGCCGGTGGGACTGCACGCTCGAGGATGGCGGCCGTGTGCTCCGTCTCGGCATGCGATTGGCCAAGGGCATGCCGCACGCCGATGCCGATCTGATCGCCGGGGCGGTTCGCCAGCACGGTGCCTTCCACACCGTCGAGTCGCTCTGGCGCCAGTCGGGCGCCAGCACGCGCTCGTTGCGGGCGCTGGCGCGGGCGGATGCCTTTGGTTCGATGGGGCTCGATCGGCGGCGGGCGCAGTGGCAGATCAAGCCGCTCCGCGACGAGTCGCTGCCGTTGTTCGAGCATGTCGATGCAGAAGGACGAGAGGATGCCGGTCTGGACCGCCTGCCAGTACCTGATGCGGTGAGCTGTGTGATCGACGACTACAGCTCGGTCGGCCTCTCGCTCAAGGCCCACCCGGTCTCGTTCGTGCGGCGTCACCTGGACGAGATCGGCGTGATCCCCGCGGCCACGCTCCGCCACCCGAGTCAGTGCCCGCAGGGCCGCCAAGTCCGCATCGCGGGGCTCGTGCTCTGCCGTCAGCGTCCCGGCACCGCCTCAGGCGTCGTCTTCATCACACTCGAAGATGAGACCGGCATCGCCAACCTGATCGTCTGGCGGGACGTGTTCGACCGCCACCGCCGCGTCGCCCGTTTGAGCACCATGCTGGTCGCGGATGGGCGGGTTGAACGGAGCGGCGAGGTGGTGCACCTGCACGTCTCGGGGCTGCACTCGCTCGATGAACGGCTGCCGGCGCTGGCCCAGGCGTCGAGGGATTTTCACTGACGGGCGCCGCCTAGCCAGAACCCATCATCTCGCGAGATAGAGGCCGAAGTGCTACGTCCCCGAGTCTGAAGCACTCAGCGATCGACCCGCGCTCGTATCATCGCCGGGCATCGATGCGTATGGAGTCGCTGTTTCGCGAGATCGACACCCAGACACCCATCAACGGAGGGTCGCAGCGATGGGATGGCTCTCATCCTGGTTCGGTGACAAGGGCTCGCAGCGCGATACCGACCACGACCGGAGCGCTACCCCGGACCTGTGGCCGCTCGATCAGCGTCTGCTCCGCCTGAGCGCCGTTGACGAGTGGACGATCGGCGACGCCTTCACCGGGACACAGATCTTCGGCGACACGGGCTCGGGCAAGACCAGCGGCTCCGGCCTGGCCATCTCGCGGGCCATGCTCAAGGCCGGCTTCGGCGGCCTCGTGCTGACCGACAAGTCCGATGAGACCGACCGCTGGCGGGAACTCATGGCGAGCGTGGGCCGCTCGGACGACCTCGTCGTGTTCGGGCCCGAGCAGCCCCATCGCTTCAACTTCCTGGAGTACGAGCGCACACGAGATACCCGAGGGGGCGGCCTCACGGACAACATCGTCGAGCTGTTCGTCGCTGCGATGACCGTCGCGGAGGATGGCGACGGCAAGAAATCGGGTGAGGACTTCTGGAACCGGGCCCAGCGCCAGCTGCTCCGCAACACCATCGACCTGATCCGCCTCGCCGATGCCGAGCTGAGCGTCGAGACCATGAACCGTGTGATCTCCTCCGCGCCCACGTGCCGCGAGCAGCTGCACGATCCCTCGTGGCGCGAGCGGTCGTACTTGTTCTCGTTGCTGGTGGCGGCGGATGAAGATGCGAACCTGAGCTCTTCGGACCGCAAGGACCTCGACACCACGGCCGAGTTCTGGTGCAGCCAGTACTGCGACACGATCCCAGACGTGACCCGCGGGAACATCGTGCAGACCTTCACCACACTCGCCGACGGCTTCCTCCGCGGGACACTGCGGGAACTCTTCTGCACCGACCTCACGATTCGCCCCGAGCTGTGCACGGAGGGCAAGGTGATCGTGCTCGACCTGCCGAACAAGCAGTTCCACCAGCTCGGCCGCGTGGCGCAGGTGCTCTTCAAGCTGTGCTGGCAGCGGGCGGTCGAGCAACAGTCTCGCGGGGATCGGGACCGACCGCTGTTTTTGTGGATCGACGAGGCGCAGTTCTTCATCACCCCCAAGGAAGCCGAGTTCGTGCAGACGGTCCGCTCGCACCGGGTGGCGTGCGTGTACCTCACCCAGTCGCGCTCGAACTACGTCAACGCGGTCGGGGAGGGCCGGGCCGAGGCCGTCAAGAGCTTCCTCGGTGTGACCAAGAACAAGATCTTCCACTGCAACGGCGATCCCGACACCAACGAGTGGGCCCAGCGGGTGATCGCCCAGGAATGGCGGACGCAGACCAGCTTCGGGCAGAACCGCACGCGTGCCAACACCGGCGGCGCGCAGGAATCGACCACCACGTCCCGCCAGTTGGAGTTCCGCGTGCTGGCGAGCGAGTTCGCGGCGCTGCGGTCGGGTGGGCCCATGAACGATGGTGTGATCGAGGCGGTCTGGTTTATCTCAGGGCGGCGTTTTTGGGCGGACGGCCAGGACTCGAACTTCATACGGGTCCGGTTCGTTCAAGATCTTGGTTCGGCCGGGTAGACGCGGGTCTATTCGTCCACATCGTGGAACCGCGACCGTCGAGACATGCGGGGCACCATGCTGTTCCAGTAGAGCCTTCGAGAGAGCTCGTCGACCATACCTCGTGTGGCGGTCTCATCCATCACGTTGATCTGTGTCGAGACCTCCCACCTCGCCAGCATTGCGGCGATCTTTGACTCAACCGAGTCCACGACCATCGCGAACATCAGGAGGATGGCGACCCAGAACGCCCCCGGGACAACGAAGAGCACCATGCCCAGCAGGAAGACAGCGGCACGAAGCGAGGCGTGACGGTTGCGAATCGGTCTCTTGCCAAACCGGAGCCTGTCGAGGAAGTCGCATCGCTCCCCGAGGCTGTCGCCGAGCTGGTTGGTAGGGATCCACTCTTCTTTGCGATGGCGGGCGACCATGAGCCGGATCTCGTGAGCGAACTTGATCAGCAGCACGGTCCAGAAGGCCAGCAGGATGTCGCCGTCGATGGCGTTGCTGACGTAGACCAACGGGAGCACGATCGCCGAGAGCAGCGGGAAGCTGAGCATGGCGAGCGAGTTCCACGCCAGGTTGGTGCGGAGGATCAGATCGGCCAGCCCGCCGAAGAGCAAAGTCGACACGGCCGAGACCACGAACAGAAGGCCGGTCCCGACGATCCAGGCGAGGCGGAACAGCTGCCACAGGAGCTTGAAGACGTTGTCGCTGAGCTCGTCGTCGACGGTGCGGGCCATGCGGCGTTCCTCTCGATCGAGCGCGGCTTCACTCCGGCGAAATCAGCACATCCTCGAAGACGAACACCGTGTCCCGATCATCGAGCTCGATCTCAAACTGGATACGCCGGCACAGCAGAGAAGAGTCTTCGTTGGCTCTGAAGACATAGACGTACCGCATCGGAAGACCGGACGAGATCCGAAAGCTCATGTTCGTCCGTCCCAGGTCCTCGCCGACAAGACCCGTGAAACCCCCTTGCTTGATCCGTCTTCCATCGGCGGTGATGATCTGGTTCTGCGAGCGCTCGTAGGGCAGGACGACTCTGACCCGTCCCTCGCCGGCGGTGTTCTTGGTGATCATCAACTCGAATTCGATGCCCTCGGACACGATGGTGTGGCGGAGAATCTCCAATGTGTACCCGGCCTGGGTGGAGACCAGGAGCGGGGCGGGCGGGACGAGCTCGATCGCCTCGCCGCTCGCGACGGCGGCGTTGCTCGCCTGGGTCGGTGCCATGCCCCCGGCGGGCGTGCCGGTCGGCGCCCCTGCGGCCGCCGGTGCCGATCGAACGAGCGCGATCGACCGCTCGATGGCGGTGAGTTGTCGGCGGATCGCCGTGAGCTCGCGGACGGCGGTGTCGTTGCTGTTCGCCTGCCCATCGCGAGCGAGCTGCTCGCGCAGCCCGACAATGTCCTGCCCGATCTGCTCGATGGTCTTCAGTGAGCTCAACGGTTCGAGCATGTTCGTGAACTCGTCCATCTGCGAGGCGACTTCGCTGCGGACGAGCCCCGGGAGCCGCTGATCGAACGCATCGATCTGCTGCATGGACGCGTTCGCCTCGCGAAGCGGTCCCCCGAAGCGGAGCGAGACCACCATGAAGAACACGATGCAGATCACGATCGACGGCAGCATGGCGAACCAGTCCTTGAGCGACGCCCCGCGCGGTGGCTGTGGTTCCATCTGTCTCACTCCGTGATGGCTCCACAGACCGTGGAGCGGTTCGAGGTTTAAATGAAGATGCGCTTTAGAACTCACAAGTCCAGCGGATTGCGCTGCCGGCGCGGGATCACCGTCGGGGTTCGCCAGACCCCTGGCCCCGATGGTGACCCCGCAGAGGCCGCGTCATCGCACACATCCGCGGCCGGATGCCTCGGATCTCAGAACCCACTGCCGGACGGGTTGATCCCGAGGGGTTCGCGCAAGCGGCGTCGATGTCGGTGCATGCACCACGACACCGGCCTCGCGCATCGACCGATCGGCACTCGATCACGACACAACCCTGTGGTGGCAACAACCCGTTCCATGCACGCTCAAGTTGCGCTACCCGTCCCCCATGAAACTCGCAGATTGGCTGCACGCGCGCAGCCTCACGCCCGAGCAGCTCCGACGGATGCTCGGTGTGACCAGCCGGAGCACGGTGAACCGGTACCTCGGTGGTGACCGGGTGCCGCGGCCTCCGATCCTTCACCAGATCCACGACCTCACCGGCGGTGCGGTGACCCTCGAGGACTTCCTTGATCCCACTCCGCCTGAGTGCGCGGCGGTGGTCCGCGACGTGGGCGGCCGCACCCGGTGGGTCTTCCCGTGGTCGCGCGGCTACGCCCAGGAGCGTGCGTTCATCGAGATGATGCGGTCTCCGCGGGAGGGCGACACGCCGAGCGAGCCGCTGACGATGGCGATGGAGACGCTCGGTTCCCGACTTCGCCGCACCCGCCGCGGGCGGTTCCTGCTGGATGGGCGGCCATCGGATGCCCGCCGCGTCGTCGCAGCGGCGAACCGGATCCGTGCGGCGAGCGGCGAGCCGCCAATCCCCTACCCCACGGTGCGGAGGCGAGACGATGACCGGTAGGGATCGCTGTACACCGCCGCGGCGCGCGGATTCGGCGCCACACGAACCCATCAACCCATCGCGTGAGTCGAATGAGTCGTTGACTTCGAGCACCGAGCGCGCGCGTCCTGAGGGTCACACCACCCTCAACGAAAGGACACGACATGACCAACGACGACGAGCCAAGCACCCCGACCTTCACCAGCGAACGCATCCGCGACGAGGCCCTGGGGGCCCTGCTCAACCACCACCGCACACGCCTGGGGATGAGCATCCCGCACCTCGTGACGCTGACCGGCTTCGACGCCCAGGAGCTGATCGACCACGAAGCGGGGACGCTGCCGGTCCCGGCGGTCCGCCTGCCGATCCTGGCCCGGGCTCTTGGGACCACCAGCGAGGCCCTGCTGCACCAGCTGCCCGACTGCCCAAACCGCTGCCGGAGCTGCTGACGGTCAGAGAAGCGGCGGCCACGCTCCGCGTGCACCCCAACACCGTCCGCGGCCTGCTCGCAGACCACGCGTTGCCGCGGGTCCGCGTCGGACGCCGCGTGCTGATCCGCCGCTCGGCACTCACTCACTTCATCGACACCAACGAACAGCACAAGGAGGCACCGCAGCGATGTTCTACACGACGATCGATACGCACGAGGGCTACAAGCTCGTCCGCCGACCGGACACGCCGAACCTCTACATCTACTGGTACCCCCAGGAGGGTGGCCGCGTCCGCCGCCGCTCGACGGGCACGAGCGATCGCGATGAGGCCGGACGGCGACTGAGGGCCTTCGTCGAGGCACGGCAGCCACCCGTTGGCCCAAGTAGCGGCGATGCGTGCCTGCTGGACCTGCTGAGCGAGTACGTCGATCGTGCCCTGGAGGGCAAACCGAGCCAGGATGTCGCCCGCAACGCCCTGCTGCACTTCACCCAGTTCTGCGAGACCGACGATCTGGTCTACCTGAGCGAGCTGGATCTCGACCGCCAGGAGCGGTACATCGCGTGGCGTCGCGAGCGGATCCGCTCACGCGGGAACGCAGGTTCGAACGGCACCATCCGCCGCGAACTGGGCGTGCTCAAGGCGGCCCTCAACTTCGCCCACAAGCGGGGCCAACTCTCGGCGGTCCCGCACGTCACCGGCCTGCCCGAGCCGCCGCCCCGTCAGCGGTACCTCACGCGTGAGGAGTTCCATCGGTTGCTCGCCGCGTGCGAGCCCACCTTGCACCTGTGGCGGTTCGTGATGATCTCGGTGCACACCATGCAGCGGCCCTCGGCGGTGCTCGAGCTGCACGAGCGGCAGATCGATTGGGAGCGGAAGCGGATCGACTTCCGGGATCCGAGTGCTCCGGCCACCAAGAAGGCCCGCCCGGTCGTGCCCATGACACCGACCGTGGACACCGTCCTTCGCGAGGCCATCGCCGAGTCGGCCACCGGTCACGCCATCGAATGGCGTGGCCTGCCGCTCAAGTGCATCCGTCTGTCTTTTACGAGGGCGTGCCGCCGGGCCAACCTCGACGGCGTGTGCGTCTACACCCTCCGGCACACCGGGGCGACACTCGCCGCGGCCGCGGGCGTGCCGATGCGTCAGCTCGCCGGCATGCTGGGTCATTCGGAGATCACGACCACCGAGCGGTACGCCAAGCACAGCCCGGAGTTCCTGGGCGACGCCGCGGCGGCGTTGGACGAACTGTTCGCGGAGCCCAAACGCCTCACCGATCGCTCGCACCCCCGAGCAGCGGGGACACTCGCCGTGCCCGACGACCCCACGGCGGCCACACGCTGTTGACACACGTCCCCGTTCGTGCTTCAAGAAAAGGACACAGCACACAGCACACACAGCACAGGAGAAGGAGACCACCCCCATGCGGAACATCTTCGACGAACTGGGCGGCCTGCACGGTCGCCTCCGCGATCTGCTCGGCTTCGACCGCCAGAGCG
Source organism: Planctomycetota bacterium (assembly GCA_038747915.1). Taxonomy (GTDB): domain Bacteria; phylum Planctomycetota; class Phycisphaerae; order Phycisphaerales; family UBA1924; genus JBCDAP01. The sequence goes on from JBCDJJ010000071.1 coordinate 17,808, forward strand.
TGTTCATCACCGACTTCAAGCGTGACCCCCAGCGGTCCGTCAACAAGGCTCGCCGCACGGGCCGTGCGGTGGTCGTCACCAGCCGCGGCGTGCCGACACTCACGTTGTTGCCCGGCGACGGATCCGAGCTGATGGCGTTGCAGGCCGAGCTCTGGCGTCACGCCTGCAACAACGATCCGGGGCTGCAGCAGCGGGCGTTCGCCACGCACCCGATCCTCAAAGACATCGTCGGCGAAGCCACCAAGCTCAAGCGGTCCGCCGACGCCGCCGGCTTCGACGCCGGGGACCCCGGCACGTGGTCCAACGAGCCGGAGACGGCGATCCTGATCCCCTTCGCCGAGATCCTGCGGGACCGCGAGGGCGACGAGTGACCACGATTCCCGTCGTGTGCGATGGCATGCCGGCCTGATTGATCTCTTGTCAACACACCACTCCGTGCCGCCGGCGTCGACGCACATGTTCACGCTGCAACCCGCGTCAGGGAACGGGGTGGTGACGCCTGCGGGTGTGTGTTGTTCCCGCGTTGTCCCCGTCCCCACCATGGTCATGGGCTGTTCCCGGCAGTTGCCCACAGTCAACTGGGGACAAACAGAGGTGCGGGGACACCATCGCGGCAACAGCGGGAACGGGGACAGCGGAGCCGAGGCGCGCCAAACGCGCGCCAGACTCGTTCACTCAGGGCAACAGAACACCGGCCGAAACCCACGGTCAGCCTGTGGAGCGGGCGATGGGGCTTGAACCCACGACCTCAACCTTGGCAAGGAATGACATCATCACACTGAGCACGTACGAGTCACATTCGATGCCGTCTAGAGATTGTCGAACGACAATACCTACCACAAGCAAAGGCGGAC
>JBCDJJ010000072.1:0-18172 GCA_038747915.1 Planctomycetota bacterium
ATCCGCAGGTCGCGCTCGCGCGCGAGCGCGTAGTTGTGGAGCGAGGCGTGCCGCACGGTGGTGCCCGCGATGAGCACGGGCTCCATGACGGCGCGGGGTGTGATCTTGCCGGTCTTGCCGACCTGGTGCTCGACATCGCGGTGTAGGGGGGTGCGTCGCTCGGGGGGGTACTTGACGGCGCCGCACCACCGCGGGCTCTTGCTCCGGACACCGAGGGCGTCTTGGTGCGCGTACGCGTCGAGGCGGATGACCATGCCGTCGACGGCGTAGGGCTGGGCGGCCGCGTGTGCACCGAACTCGTCGATTGCCGCGATCACGGACTCGGCGTCGCTCGCGAGCGTTGGCGTTGCAGCCGGCACCCCCAGCGCGGCGATTCGTTCCATGAACACCGAGTGCAAATCGACGAACGACTCCGGCTCGACGGCGCCTCGGCCGTGCGCGACGAAGCCGAGCCGGCGCGAGGCGACGATCTTGGGGTCGAGCTGCTTGAGCGTGCCCGCGGTGGCGTTGCGAGCGTTCATGAAGGGTTCGTCGCCGGCCTCCTCGCGGTCGGCGTTGATGCGGGCGAATTCCTCGAGTGGGAGGTAGAGCTCGCCGCGGACCTCGAGCACACCGGGGGCTTCGCCCTCGAGTTCGAGCGGGATATCGCGGACGGTGCGCGCATTGGCTGTCACATCGTCGCCGCGTTCGCCGTCGCCGCGCGTGACGGCTTGTGTGAGCACGCCGTCTTCGTACCGGAGGGCGAGGGCGACACCGTCGATCTTGGGGTCGCAGGCGAAGGTGGGAGGTTCGTCGATGCCGGCCGAGGCGAGGTCGCGGGTCACGCGGTCGACGAAGCTCTCGATCGAGGTCGCTGAGGGCTTGTCCGCCGGTCGATCGGCGTTTTGACGGAAGTAGGGGTTGTCGATCGAGAGCATGGGGACGGTGTGCGCGACCGTCTGGAAGCTGTCGATCGGGGCGCCGCCGACGCGGGCGGTGGGCGAGGTGGGGTCGTGGTCGTCGAGCTCGGATTCGAGGTGGGCGAGGCGGGCGAGCTTCTCGTCGTACTCGCGGTCGGTGAGGAACGGGGCCGCGTCGGTGTAGTAGGCGCGATCGGCCCGGCGTAGCTCGTCTCGCAGTGCCACCATCTCGTCGCGCGCGCTCACCGCACGAATCTAGCTCGCGGCGGTACCTTTCGCCGATGGGCACCGTGATCGACGGCAAGGCGCTCGCGTCAGCGACCCGCGATGGGCTCGCCGAGCGTGTGCGCACGCTGCGGGATCGGGGCGTGGCGGTGCGGCTCGACGCGGTGCTCGCCGCGGGGCGGTCGGGCTCCGGGGCGGCGGCCCGGGTGTACGCCGAGAACCAGGCGCGGACGACCAAGTCGCTCGGCATCGACTACCACCTGCACGAGCTGGACGCGGATGCGGATCAGGACGAGGTGCTCGGCCGCGTGCTGCTGCTGAACGAGAAGCCGTCGGTTCACGCGGTGATGGTGCATCTGCCACTGCCAGCGGGTGTGGATCCGTACATCGTGCAGTCGCGGATCTCGCCACCGAAGGATGTGGAGGGCGTCAACCCGGCGAACATCGGGAACATCATCTATGGGCAGTCGTCTCTGGTGCCGTGTACGGCGCTGGCGGTGCTGCGGATGATCGAGTCGACCGGGCTCGAGCTGCGCGGCGCGCGGGCGGTGGTGGTGGGGGCGTCGGACATCGTGGGCAAGCCGCTGGCGGCTCTGCTGATGCAGCGGGAGGCGACGGTGATCTCGTGCAACAAGTTCACGGAGGGGATCGTTGAGCTGTCGCGGTCGGCGGATGTGGTGATCGCTGCGGCCGGTGTGGCCGGTTTGATCGGACCCGAGTGGGTGAAGCCGGGCGCGACGGTGATCGATGTGGGGATCCACCGGGTGAAGGTGGACCCGCCGCTCCCGGATGGGACCAAGATGCGGACTGTGGGGGATGTGCGATTCGACGAAGTGGAGCCGGTGGCGGGGGCGATCAGCCCGGTGCCGGGCGGCGTGGGCCCGATGACCGTGGCGGCGCTGCTGAGCAATGTTGTGGATGCTGCGGAGCGTTCAGCACGCGGGGCGTAGGCGGTCGGGTCTATAGTGACAGGGTCCAGAAGGAGTTCCGCATGTCCACGATCGTCAGCACATTCGAGTCGGCAGTGGTGCTCGGTCTCCTCGGGATGCCGGGTGGGTGGGAGTGGATCGTGCTGCTCATCTTCGGGCTGCTGCTCTTTGGCAGGCGGCTGCCCGAGGTCGGCGCGAACATTGCGAAGACGATCGTGGGGTTCAAGCGTGAGATCAACACGATGAACGCCCAGGTCGACGACGTGTCGACCACATCCGAACCCGCGTCGAAGCAGGCTGAGCTGCCCGGTGATGACCGGGCGGTGAGCCAGTCGGGCGATCGGCCGAGCGAGCCCGCATCAACGCCGTCGACGAGCACCGCCTGACCGGGTGACGGGTTTTTCTTCGATGCCGATCAGCGCGAGCCCCTGGTGGACCGCGTGATCGATCAATGTTGCAGGGATCCCGCCTCGTCCGGCGACGGCGACGCCGAAGGCGAGCGTGAGCAGCGTGTCCGCGAGGCGATCGGGGTCGGATCCCGGTGGCAGGTGTCCCGCGGCGCTCGCCTCGCGTGCGCGATGGGCGAGTGTGGACCGCAGGCGTGAGGTGAAGTGCGCGGCGATCTCGGGGGCGCGGGGGACTCGTTCCCGGTCCGCAGCGGCGAGTGTGATTGTGAACAGGCATCCGTCGCGTTCGGTCGCGCCGATGTGTCGTCGCCACGCGAGGACGAACTTCCGGAGGGCGTTGATCGGGTCGTCCTCGTCTTCGAGGGCGCGCATGATCGGGAGATTGGCGGTCTCGCCGTAGCGCTCCATGGCGCGGCAGTAGAGCGTGTGCTTGTCGCCGAAGGTGTTGTAGAGGCTCTGCGGCGCGAGGCCGGTGGCGCGGCAGAGCGCGGCGATGTTGGCGCCGTCGTAGCCGAGGCGTGTGAAGACCTCGACCGCGGCGTCGAGTGCGTGGTGCTCGTCGAAGGTGCGTGGCCGGCCGCGTGGCATGCTGAATTCTAGAGCAATCAATAAAAAATAGCTGACCCTTCTTGATTTATTGATCAATTGATCCAAATTTAATGCCCTGGCGCGTGCCAGACCCCTCCCCACAGACAGAAAGGACCTTTCCATGCCCACTCTCAAAGGCAAAGCCGCACTCGTCACCGGCTCCTCCCGCGGCATCGGCGCCGCGATCGCCAAGCACCTGGCGTCGGAGGGCGCGCACGTGGCGGTGAACTACGCCGGCAGCACAGATCGCGCGGAAGGCGTGGTGGCCGAGATCACCGGTGCGGGCGGCGCCGCGTTCGCTGTCCAGGCGGATGTTGGTGCTCAGGATGATGTCACGCGGCTGTTCACCGAGGTGGATGCCCGGTTTGGCGGTGCGCTCGACATCCTGGTGAACAACGCGGGGGTGTTCGAGATGCACCCGATCACCTCAGCGGGCCTTGATGACTTTGATCGGACGATGCGGATCAACGTCCGTGGCGTGTTTGATGTCACTCGGCACGCGGTGTCTCGGCTGCGTGACAACGGGCGGATCATCACGGTCGGCAGTTGCATGGCCGACCGGAGCATGATGCCCGGCAGCGCGATCTACAGCATGAGCAAGGCGGCGGTGGCCGGGCTCAGTCAAGGGTGGGCGCACGACCTCGGCGAACGTGGGATCACCTCGAATGTGATCCACCCGGGGCCGATCGATACGGACATGAACCCGGATGTCGCAGAGAATCCGGCGGCGGAGATGGTGAAAGCCATGACCACCCTCAAGCGGTACGGGACGGCGGACGAGGTGGGGGCGCTGGCGGTCTATCTCGCCTCGCCGGCGAGCCAGTTCGTCACCGGGCAGACGATCACGATCGACGGCGGCTTGAACGCGTAGCCGGTCGGTGCGTCGCGTCCGTCGGCATTGATCGGCGTGCCTAGAGCAGACCAAGTCAACTCGTCTCGCCAGTCTCAGCGGTGGATCGACCGACTCCGGGGCTTGGGTGCCACTGGCGGCTTGCCCGCCAGTGTTCAAGGGATTTGGCGCTCGCACTGGTGGGCAAGCCACCAGTGGCACCCGCGACGAATTGACTTGGAACGCACTAGGTGCCGCTGAGACATCGCTTCGCGATGTCTCAGCGTTGGTGTTCCCCTTTTCGTGGAGAAGGCTGCGCCGTCTCCACGCCACCTCATCTGTTCACGCGGTTCGTTGGTCGCCGCTCGAGCATCTTGCATCATTCACTATCGAGTTCAATGGCCCGGTGGTGGGAGCGTCTCGCTCCCACGAACAGTCACCCACGGGTGTCCATCATCCCGCCGCGGGAGCGAGGCGCTCCCACCAACGCATCCGGGAACGTGAGTGCGCAAGGTGCGCTACGTCGGGATTGGCGAGGTGTGCCGGAGTCGTTCGACGCTGTCGGCGATGATCGCAGCGGCGTCGTCGAGTTCGTGATCCGTGGTGAATCGTGAGAGGCTGAACCGGAGCGAGCCGTGCGCGACTCGCTCGGGGATGCCCATCGCCAGGAGCACCGGCGAGGGGTCGAGGGAGCCGGAGGAGCAGGCGGCGCCGGCCGACGCGGCGAGGCCGCGCTCGGAGAGCAGGAGGAGCAGGGCCTCGGCTTCGAGGCCGGGGAAGGCGATGTTGGTGGTGTTCCAGAGGCGGGCGCCGGGTTGATCCGGAACGGCTGGTGGGTTGACGGCTGCGTCCTGGACGCGTTCGAGCACGGCCTGCTCGAACCGGTCGCGGGCGGCGGCGAGCTGATCGCGTTCGGCGTGGTCGGCCAGCCACGCTGCGGCGGCCTCGGCCGCGGCGCCCATGCCGACGATGCCCGGCACGTTCTCGGTGCCGCCGCGGCGGCCGAGCTCTTGGGTACCGAGCAGCATGGGCCGGAAGCCGAGACCGCGCCGGACGACCAGTGCGCCAACACCCTTGGGGCCGTGGAACTTGTGGGCCGAGCACGAGAGCAGGTCGACGGGGACAGCGTCACCGGCCGATTGGTTGGCGCCGAAGCCCTGTCGTGCGCCCCAGTCGATCACGGTCGGCATCTTGCCGACCCACTGCGTGGCGTCGCAGTGGAAGGGCACGCTCGCGGCGCGACAGGCGAGCCCGATCTCGCGGACGGGCTGGATGACACCGGTCTCGTTGTTGGCCCACTGGACGCTCACGAGCGCGGCGCCGGGCTCGGCGAGCGCGGCCCGGAGGTCATCGAGGTCGACTCGGCCGATCGCATCGAGGGCGAGTGTTCGGTGGCGCACGGCGTGGCGCGTAGCGAGTTCGCCGGCGACATCGCGGACGGCCTCGTGCTCGATCGCGGTCGTGATCAGGGCCCGCTCGGGTGCGGTCCCGGGGGGTGAGTCGAGCAGGCCGCGGAGGGCGAGGTCGATCGATTCGGTGGCGCCCGAGGTGAAGACGACATCGCGTGGCTTGGCGCCGACGAGGCCGGCGACGGACCGGCGGGCGAGATCGACCGCCCGGCGGACCGACTGGCCCGCCCGATGGACCGAGGAGGGGTTCGGCCAGTGCTCGCGGAGGGCTCCGGCCACTGCCTCGATGACCTCGGGGAGCGGCTGGGTGGTCGCGTTGTTGTCGAGGTAGATCGGCATGTGCGGCAAACGATAGGGGAGTCGGTGGGGTGGCCGAGGCGCAAAAAAGTTCATCACTCGGATTGATGTGAGCCGAGTTCAAGCGGTGAGCGATCGCAAGCCGACGCTGAGCAGGTCTGGTGTCGCCCTTGGAAGGGCTGCAGAAAGGTCAGGATGACCGTGGGATCTCATCAGAACGAAGCGGCGTTGGGTGGTCCGTCGTTGACCGCACGACTCGGACGCGTGCTGGATCAGCAGACCGAGCTCTACCAGCGGCTTGATGCACTTGCTCAACAGCAGTCGTCGCACATCGATCAGGGTGAGGCGGAGCAGCTCATCGGGGTGCTCGCGCAGCGGCAGATCGTCATCGATGAAATCGCACGCCTCAACGAGGAACTCCGCCCCGTACAGGAGCGGTGGTCCGCGACGGCGGACGAGGTCTCCGAGGACGAGCGGCAGCAGATCCGGCGGCGCACCGAGGCGTTGAGCGAGCTGATCCACAGCATCGGACGACGGGACGAGGCCGACCGTGCCCGCCTGGAGCGCCACCGTGATGCGGTCCGCGGTGAGATTCGCAAGTCGAACCAGGCCAAGTCGGCCGCAGCGGCGTACGGCGGTCCGCGCGGGCCGGTATCACCTCGGTATCAGGATCGGGACGCCTGATCGATGTCCGTTGGTGCAACGAGCCTCGAGACCGCGGTCGACCTGTCTCGCGATGACTTGGCCGAGTTACTCGGCACGTTTCAGGTGGCGACCTCTCGGCTCGAGACGGCGCATATCGCGTTGCGTGAGCATGTCGCACGGCTCGAAGAGGAATTGAGCGCGACGCGTGCGCAGCTTCACCGGGCACGGGAGCTTGCGGCTCTCGGCGAGATGGCTGCGGGCATCGCCCACGAGGTCCGCAACCCGCTGGGCTCGATCAAACTGTTTGCCGAGGTGTTGCGTTCGGATCTGCACGATCGGCCCGATTCCGCAGCGACAGCGGACCGCATCGTGACGGCGGTGGATGGGCTCGATGCGGTGGTGGGCGATGTGCTCGCGTTTAGTCGCGAGCTTCGGGTGAATACATCGCTCTGTTCGGCGGGCGAGCTACTTGAACAGGCGGTGGCGGCGTCGACGGGGATGCTGGTTGAGGGTGTCGAGGTGGCGATCGATCACTCGGCGGGCGATCGATCGGTGGTGGCCGACGCGTCGCTGTTGCATCAGGCGCTCGTGAATGTGGTTCGCAACGCGTACGAGGCGGTGGCTCTGGTCGGTGGCGGACGTGTCGAGCTGGGCGTTGCGGAGCGGCGGGTGCTGGGGCCGGACGGTGTGCGGACCGACATGGATGCTCTGGTGGTGGTCGACACGGGCCCTGGCGTGCCCGACGAGGTGCTCGGCCGGATTTTCAATCCTTTCTTTACGACCCGGGCGACGGGCACGGGGCTCGGGCTGGCGATCGTCCACCGGATTCTGGATGCGCACGGGGGGCAGGTGCGGATCGATTCGAGCACCGGAGACGGCGCGCGGTGTGGAACAACCGTTGAACTGTTGTTGCCCCAGCGCGGAATCGGCCGATCGGGAACAACGCAGGCGGAGGATTCGACCCCGCCGATCGAGCACACCCACCCGGCGAGGGCGCACGGATGAGCACTATCCTCGTGGTCGACGACAAAGACATGCTCCGCGACAGCGTCGCTGTGACGCTTCAGCGAGCGGGCTTCACGGTGGTTTCGGCCTCGGGCGGGGAGGCGGCGATCGAGACCGTCGCTCGCAAGCGGCCGGAGGCGGTCGTGACCGACCTGAAGATGCCCGGCATGGACGGGCTCGAGCTGATCGAGCGGCTGCGGTCGCTCGACGACGACCTGCCGATCGTGCTGATGACCGCGTACGGCACGGTCGAGACGGCGGTGCGGGCGATGAAGCTCGGGGCGTACGACTACATCACGAAGCCGTTCGAGGGCGACGAGCTGGTGATCGCGGTGAAGCGGTCGATCGAGCACGCGCGGGTGCGGCGTGAGAACGCGGTGCTGCGTGCGGCGTCTGCCCCGGGTGGCGAGGAGGAGGTTGGCGATGGTCATGGTCTGGATCGGGTGATCGGCTCGTCGGCGGTAATGGCGGAGACCAAGGCGAAGATCGCGACGATCGCGAGTTCGCACGGCACGGTGTTGATCACCGGCGAGTCGGGCACGGGTAAAGAGGTTGCGGCCCGGGCGATCCACGAGTGCTCGAGCCGGAACAACGAGCCGTTCTTGGCTGTGAACTGCGCTGCGATGAGCGAGAGCCTGCTCGAGAGTGAGCTGTTCGGGCACGAGAAGGGTGCGTTCACGGGTGCCGACAAGATGCGGAAGGGCCGGTTCGAGCTGGCTCATCGCGGGACGCTGCTGCTCGACGAGATCAGCGAGATCCGTCCCGGTTTGCAGGCCAAGCTGCTTCGGGTGCTGCAGGAGCGTGCGTTCGAACGAGTTGGCTCGAGTACGACGATCGGCGTGGATGTCCGGGTGATCGCGACGAGCAATCGGGATCTGCTGGGCGAGGTGGATCGTGGGCGGTTCCGTCAGGACCTGTACTACCGCCTGAACGTGCTGCCCGTGCCACTTCCGGCGCTCCGCGACCGCGCGGAGGACATCCGCGAGCTCGCCCCGTACTTCGTCGAGCGGGTGTGCGCACGAGAGGGCCGGCCGGCGAAGATGATCGACGAGTCGGCGATGCAGCTGCTGCTGAGTTATTCGTGGCCTGGCAACGTTCGTGAGTTGCAGAACCTGTGCGAGCGTGCGGTGGTGCTGAGTGAGGGTGAGGTCATCGAGGCTGCGCTGATCCGCGGGTGGCTCGGGCTCGCCCTGCCGCGCCGTCCCCCTGCGGTAGCGGCGGTCAACGCTGAACCCCTCCCGCGGCCTGTCAGCGGCACCAACGGCGCTCATGGCAACGGGTACGCGACGACCAATGGCGGCGGGATCACCTCTCACCCCGCGAGTGTCTCGATGGGTGGCCGGTTTGTGGAGGCACCGTCCGGGCGGCGGTGGCTCGAGGGCGAGCCGAAGCCGCTTGCTGACATCGAGCGTGAGGTCATCGTCGAGACGCTGCACCGCTTCGGCGGGCATCGTCAGAAGACGGCGTCGGCGCTCGGCATCGGTGTCCGGACGCTCGGTCTCAAGCTCAAGAAGTGGAAGGAAGAGCGGGTGGTGCCGGAGACGCTGTAGGGCGATCTTCTCTCTGGCACCTTCCTTGCTTGAGGCACGCCATGACGTTCATCGATGGTCTCGGAAATGCCGACTCGATGCCGACCCTTGGGGCGGCGCTCGGGTTCAGTGCGTCCCGGCAACCGATCATCGCGGACAACATCGCCAATCTGACGACGCCCAACTATCGACCGAAGGACGTCTCCATCGGTGACTTCCAGGAGACGCTTCGGGGGGCGATCCGCGAGCGTCGCGAGCGGTGGGGCGGCATGCGGGGCTCGCTCAATATCCGCCGCACGAACGAGGTGAGTCAAGACGACTCGGGCGCGCTCCATCTGACTCCGCGCGAGACCGGTCGGAATGTGCTGTTCCATGACCGGAACGATCGCGACCTCGAGCGTTCGATGCAGGATCTGGCGGAGAACGTGGCGTATTTCCGTGTGATGACCGACCTGATGCGGAGCCGCGTGCGGATGCTGAACTCCGCGATCCGTGAGCAGGTTGCCTGATGACTGATCGTGTGAAGAGGCATTCTGTGATCGGACCGGGCGAAGGGAGCTGAGCGGGCGTGTACGGCGGGCTTGATATCTCGGTGAGCGGCATGGTGGCGCAGCGGACGCGGCTCAACACGATTGCTGCGAACATCGCTAACTCGAGCACCACGCGCGATGCGCAGGGCAATATCGCGCCTTTCCGTCGCAAGCTCGCGGTGCTTATGCCTGGGAACCCCGATGCGCTGTCGCCCGGTTCGAGGTCGTCCGGGGTGCATGTGAAGGAGATCGCCGAGGACAATGCCCCGCCGCGGAAGCTCTGGGCGCCCGAGCACCCTGATGCGCAGCCAGAGGGGACGCGCGATGCGGGTTACGTTTATCTCCCGAACGTGAACACCACGGTCGAGCAGATCAACGCGGTCGACGCCCAGCGGGCCTACGAGGCCAACGCGGCGAGTGCCGAGGCGATGAAGAGCCTTGTGGCCCAGGCCTTGCGGTTGCTGGAGTGATCCCGGCTGATCGGGGCAGGAGCGCAGATCGTGCGCGCGGTTGGCGTGCGGGCGTCGGCGGAGCCGATGTGAGTCGTCAGGAGTTCACCGACGATGGCAGATCCACTCGGACTGGTCGGAGGCGTGTCTGGTGCGGGAGGCACCCACGGCGTGCGTGCGCCCGGGCAGATGGGTCCGGTGGGCGATGGGCCACCGGAGGGACCGAGCTTCCGCGACGTGCTGATGGAGAATCTTGCGCGGGTGAACGAGCTTCAGCAGGACGCCACGGCAGCGATCGAAGACCTTGCCTCTGGCGAGCGCGACGACCTTGAGCAGGTACTGATGGCCACGCAGAAGGCCGACACCGCGTTCCGGATGCTGCAGCAGGTGCGGAACAAGCTGGTCGAGGCGTACCGCGAGGTGCAGCAGATCCGCGTGTGAGCTGTTTTTGCTGCGCAGGTGGTGCGCCTCGCGCAGGTTTGCACTCGCTTCTCAAGGTCTGAGAACCGCGCGGCCGACAGTCTGAAGGCAAGCAGGTGGGTGGGCGTCAGGAGGATGCCCGAGACGTGGCTGGAGGCCTTGGCCGGATGGATCGGCTTCAACAGCTCATGCGAGCGATCGGTCAGCAGCTTAGCGCGATGAGCGCGAGCCAGAAGCTGCTGATCGGGTCCTTGTCGGTCATCCTGGTGATGACGCTGTTCGTCGTGTCGCAGTACACGAGCGTACCCACGCTCATGCCGCTGATGGACGGCGCGGAACCGTCGCAGCAGGAGCGGGCGGTCACCTTCCTGCGCACCAATGGGATCCCCTACGAGCTCGATGAGACCGGCCGCGTGATGGTCGAGCCCGGGCGAGTGCATGGGATCATCGCACGGATGAGCGAGGAAGGGGAACTCCCCAATGACACGCGATTGACGTTCAACTCGCTCATCGAGCAGCAGAGCTGGACGAAGACCTATCAGCAGAACGAGCAAGCGCAGACCGTTGCGTTGCAGAACGAGCTCGCGATGGTGATTCAGCGGATGGGGGGGATTCGATCGGCGCGGGTGATCGTCGATGCGCCGAAGGCGCGGATGGGGCAGCCGCACCGGGCTCCGACGGCCGTTGCGACGGTCTTCCCGGATGGCGTGCTCGGGCAGTCGACGGTCGATGCGATCGCTCACCTGGTGGCATCGAGCAAAGCGGGGCTCGTGGTCGACCGTGTGCGCGTGATCGATGGCACGAACAATCGTCAGTACCGAGCGAGGTCGGACGAGGACATGGCCGCGAGCACCTACCGGGAGCTCCAGGCGCAGCACGAGGAGCGCACGCGGGACCAGATCCAGGACATGCTCGGGTCCTACATCCCCGGTGTGATCGTGACCGTGCGCGCGCAGGTCGATACCACCCGTCGGACGGCGCAGACGAAGCGGGTGTTCAACGAGGGAGATGGGTCCGCGGCCATCCTCTCCCGCGAGCGCACCGAGGAGCTCGAGCAGACCGACGCGCAGCAGGGCGGTGAGCCGGGCGTGCGGTCGAACGTGCAGGAGGATGTCTTCGGGGCGAGTGGCGCAGGGGCGCAGACCACCGAGGGACGCGGTGAGAGCGAGTTCGCGCATCAATTCGGCGGGGTGACGGAGACCGTCACCGATCTCCGCGGCTTCGCGACCAAGCTCAACGCGGTCGTGAACATCCCGCGGCCGTACTTCGTCTCGCTCTTCGAGCAGCGGCAGGGCGTGGCCGACGACGGCGCCGGGGGTGATGCTGACGCGGCCGGGCCGTCCGACCAGGATCTTCAGCCGTTCATTGATCAGGAGACCGCCCGGATCCGCGCCGAGGTGGAGGCGCTCATCGACACCTCGGTGGTGGATGGCGGGCAGGAGGGCGAGGTCGTGGTCTCGATGATCCCGACGACGCCCGACTTCGGGCTCGGAGCGGGTGGTGCGCCCACGGGGTCGGCGAGTCTGCTCGGGCTGCCGATGGGCTCGATGACCGCGCCCGAGCTCGTGCGCACGATCGTGCTCGGTGGCCTTGCGGTGGTCTCGCTCGCGCTCGTGGTGTTCACAGCGTTCAGGGCGAATAGGAAGGACGATCTTCCGTCGGCGACCGATCTCATCGGCATCCCGCCCGAGCTGGCGAACGAGGAAGATCTCGTCGGCGAGGCGATGGAGGCCGACTCGGCGCTCGCGGGCATCGAGCTGAGCGATGGCGAGCTCGAGCAGCGGAAGCGTGCCGAGCAGATCGCCTCTCTTGTCGAGGAGAAGCCGGGCGAAGCGGCATCGGTGATTCGACAGTGGATGGCCGATGGGCCGCCGGGGAGTCCGTAAGCGATGCCGAGGCGACCTGGCGAGCCACTGCCCTCGAGCGCTGTCGAGCTCGAGGGTGTGACCAAGGCGGCGGTGCTGATCGTCTCGCTCGATCCGGAGGTGGCGTCGAAGATCCTGCAGCACATGCCCGGTGATCAGGTCGAAGAGCTCACGCGCGAGGTCGCGGCGCTCGGGCGTGTGCCGAAGGAGCTGCGTGCCGAGATCGTGGATGAGTTTTATGGGCTCGCGCTGGTCGCCGCGGGCGAGGCGGAGGGCGGGCTCGATCTCGCGAAGGAGCTGCTCTATAAGAGCCTCGATCCGAAGCTGGCGGAGCGGATCCTGGGGCAGATCCAGACGCAGGTGACGAAAGCGCCCTTCAGCTTCTTGCAGAAGGCCGAAGCGGAGAACCTGCTGACGTTCATCCAGGACGAGCACCCGCAGACGATCGCGCTGATCTTGTGCCATCTGTCGCATCACAAGGCGGCGGACATCTTGACCGGGCTGCCGATGCAGAAGCAGATCGAGGTGATCAAGCGCGTGGCGCACATGGAGCAGACGAACCCGGATGTGATCAAGGAGGTCGAGCGGGGCTTGGAGAGCCGTCTCTCGAGCATGCTGATGCAGAGCATGGAGAAGGCCGGCGGTGTGCCGACGGTCGCGGAGATGCTGAACCTCGCCGATCGCGCAACGGAGAAGGCGATCATGGAGGGCCTCGAGGCGGAGGATCCGGATTTGGTCGAGGAGATCCGCCGCCTGATGTTCGTGTTCGAGGATGTGAAGCTCGTGGACGACAAGGGCATCCAGGCCGTGCTCCGCGAGGTGGACAACGACGAGCTGGGGCTCGCGCTCAAGATGGCCAGCGAGGAGCTCAAGGACAAGATGTTCGCGAACATGTCCGAGCGTGCGTCGGCGCTTATCAAGGAAGACATGGAGTACATGGGCCCGGTGCGTGTGTCGGACGTCGAGGCGGCGCAGCAGCGGATCGTGGATGTGGTTCGGCGACTCGAAGAGGCAGGCGAGATCATCATTGCTGGCCGTGGCGGGCAGGAAGAGTTGATCGTTTGAAGAAGGCACCAGGCATCAGGCACCAGGCATCAGTGAGGAGGACAGCTCAGCGAGCCGGCGCAATCCACTGGTGCCTGGTGCCTGATGCCTGGTGCCTCGTCTCGGGGGGGGATGCACCATGCCTGTGATCAAGCACGCCGAGGCATCGTCGATTGCGCGCGAGGCGATCGTGCTCGATCTGGGCGATCTCGATCGCGAGGCGTCGCGGCTGCGCGAGCAGGCGGAGGTGCGCGCCGCGGAGATCATCACGGAGGCGAAGGCCGAGCGTGAGCGGCTGATTTCCGGGGCCGATGAGCGCGGGTACGCGGAGGGGCTGGAGCGGGGCCGGGCCGACGGGCTCAAGAAGGGGCGTGAGGCTGGCCGTGAGGAGGCGTTGGCTGCGGCCAAGGAGGAGTTCGCGGTGCTCGCGGCTCGTTGGGAGGAGGCGCTCGAGGCCTTCAGCGCGGCTCGGCAGGGGCTGCTCGCGAGCGCGCGGCGTGATGTGGTTCGACTCGGCGCAGCGATCGGTGAGAAGGTGGCGAGGCGCGTGATTGCGTCGGATGGCGAGCAGGTGGCCCGATCGCTCGAGGCGGCCCTGTCGGTGTTGCTCGATCCGAGCCGGCTGGTGATCCGCGTGCACCCCGACGATGCGGCCCTGACCGAGGAGGTCTTGCCGTCGCTCACCTCTCGATTTGCGAGTGAGCCCCATGCGGAGATCGCAGAGGATGCAACGCTGACACCGGGGTCGTGCGTGGTGCGGACGGATCGGGGGGAGATTGATGCATCGATCGAGACGATGCTCGGACGCGTGGTTGACGCGGTCCTCGAGGGTATCAGCGAGCGCACGGAGCTGCTCGGGTCTGATCCCGAAGCACCCGCTGACGAGGCAGGCGCCACGTGACGTTGCTCACCGATGCGATTGCGCGGGTTGACGCGGTTGATCCGCTCGGTGTGCGTGGTTCGGTTGAGGAGCTGCGCGGGTTATCGTTGCTGGTTGACGATCTTCCGGTGGGTGTTGGGTCGCTCGTCTCGGTTGGTGATGGGCGGCGCGGCGAGGTGGTCGGGTTTTCTGGTGGGTCGGCGGTGGTGATGCTGCTTGATGGTTCGACGGGTGTGCGACCGGGAGATCCGGTGCGGTCGCTCGAGTCGACGCCGACGATGTCGGGCGGGCGTTCGCTGCTCGGTCGTGTGGTGAACGGGCTGGGTGAGCCGATCGACGGTCGCGGTCCGCTTATGGAGACGCGTCCGGTGCCCTTGCACGCGGCGCCGGTGAACGCGATGTCTCGCGGTCGGATCCGGACGCCGCTGTCCACCGGTGTGCGCACGCTCGACTTGTTGACCACCGTCGGGTTGGGTCAGCGGATGGGGGTGTTCGCGGGGCCGGGTGTGGGCAAGAGCACGCTGCTCTCGGGGATCGCGAAGCACTCGTCGAGCGATCTGAGTGTGATCGCGTTGATCGGCGAGCGCGGACGGGAAGTCGGCGACTTCATCGAGCACACGCTCGGCGAGTCGGGCTTAGCGCGGAGCGTGGTGGTGGTTGCGACGAGTGATGAGAGCCCGCTGCTGCGGGTGCGGGCGGGGCTTGGAGCGTGCGCACTCGCGCAGTCGTTCGCGGACAACGGGGACCACGTCACGCTCGTCTTCGATTCGGTGACACGTTTCGCGCACGCGCAGCGGCAGATCGGCCTGGCCGTGGGCGAGCCGCCGGCGACGAAGGGGTACACCCCGAGCGTGTTCGCGCAGCTGCCGTTGCTGCTGGAACGAGCGGGTGTCATGGCCAGCGGTGGGAGTATCACGGGCTTCTACTCGGTGCTCGTGGAGGGCGATGACATGACCGAGCCGATCGCGGATGCGGTGCGCGGCATCCTAGACGGGCACGTGATCTTGTCCCGCAAACTTGCTCGGCAGGGGCATTTCCCGGCGATCGATCCGCTCGATTCGATCAGTCGCCTCGCTGAAGACATCACCGGGGAGACACACCGGGCGGCACGGTCGTGGGTGATCAAGCTTTTGTCGGCCTACGCCGAGGCGGAGGAACTGATCCAGATCGGCGCGTACGCGCAGGGAGCCGATCTGCTGACCGATGTGGCGGTCGAGCTGAAGCCTCAGCTCGATCAGTTGCTCCGTCAGGCACGGGGTGAGCACGAGGGGATCGACGAGTCACTCCCGAAGATGGTGGCGCTCGCGCAGCAGGCTCAGACGCTCGTCGAGCGACGGGCGGCGGGGGCCGGCGCCGGGCGCCGGGGTGGGTGATCGCGGTGGCGGCGTTTCGGTTCAAGCTTCAGCCGGTGCTGGAACAACGCGAGCGAGAGGAGCGCGCCCGGCGGATCGAGCTTGCAGCGATCGAGGGGGAGCGGGGGGAGGCCGAGGCGATCATCCGCGGCGCTCAGGTGGCGATCGAGGCATTCCGGGAGGAGTGGCGGGCCACCGCGACGAGGGGTGTGCTTCGGCCCGGCGATATCGGACGGCAGGCGAGCGCCTCGATCGCGCAGCATGTCAAGGCGCAGCAGGCGGCGATCCGTCTCGCGGGCATCATGGAGCGATTAGATGAAGCGCGCGGGCGCCTCGCCCAGGCGTCGGCGCGACGGCGGGCGGTCGAGCTATTGAGACAGCGCCGGTTGGCCGAATGGGAGCGCGAGCAGGCGCATCGTGAGGCGTCGGCGGTGGATGACCTGGTCACCGGCGCCGCGGCACGCCGCTTGATGCGGGGAGGTTCGTAATGCGCAATCTCTGGCTGATGATCTCATTGCTCGCGGTCACGAACCTGACCGCCCTCGTGGTGATCCTGGGGTGGCTTCAGGCGACGCAGCGGCTCAACGTCGACCGTGTGCTCGCGGTGCGGGACGTGTTCACCGAGCCGGTGCCGATCGAGGAGGCCAAGGCCAAGATCGAGGAGGAAGAGCAGGCCGAGGCCCAGCGTGTCGCCGATCTGGAGGCCCGGGTCGGCCGTCCTCCGCTCACGGCGGGGCAGCGGCTTGCCGTGGTCGAGGAGTTCAAGCGGGTTCAGCAGGCGGAACTCGAGCGAGTGGAGGAGGAGACGCGTCGACTTCGGGCGTCGCTGGTCGCGGAGGCGGATGCGATCTCCAGAGACCGCGAGCGGCTCGAGGCGGACAGAACGGCGTTCGAGCAGATGCGCAGAGAAGTGATCGAGCGCGAGGATGATGCGCAATTCCAGCAGGTGGTGAAGCAGTACGAGTCGATCCCACCGAAGCAGGGCGCCGAGATGATGCTCGATCTCGTGCGAGAGGGGCGCGAGATGGAGGTGGTGGGGTATCTCGATGCGATGAAGAGCAGGCAAGCGGCGAAGGTGATCGGGCAGATCCAGAAGCAGGACTCGCCGCTGGCAGCGAACTTGCTGGAACGGCTCAAGGTGTACGGGCTGATGCCCGGCGCTGAGGAGCCATCCAATGCCGACGACGGCGTTTGAACTCGATCTCGCTGGTGCATCGGTGACGCCGTCGCGTTCGCGCCGAGAGACGGCGGGCGGCGGTGACCGCGCACAGAACGATGGATTCGACGCTGTGTTTGCGCGGACCAGCAGCGCGAGGGGTGATTCAGGCCCCATCGATCGTGAGCGGCCTTCGGTGGGAGTGGACGGGACCACGCGGTCCGAGGGGGCGCGCGAGAGAGCCGAGCTCGTGTCAGCAGAAGTGCGCGCGCCCGTGGACGATGACGCCGAGACATCGATCGGCGAACGTGCCGAGGTCGGTGGCGAAGCGACTTCGGATGGGATCGAACCGAGGCCACGCGATGACCGCGAGCCCGTCGAGAGGGATCCACAGAGTTCTCGATCGGATGGTTCGGAGGCACCACCGCGGTTGGATGAGGTGGATGCGGACTCGGAGATCGACGAGGAGGACGCAGCGGTTCGGGTGCGTGATGCGTTGAGCCAGCCTGTGCAATGGGTGGGTGGGGTGAGCGACCCGCGTGTGAGCGCGGGTGGCGATGCCGATTCTCAAGAGCGTGGAGAGGGTGCGGTGTCGAAGCCGGGCGCTCGTTCGGACCGGACGAATGCGTCTGTTATTGAAGATGCCGCTTCGGGCTTGGCGAACGGGCGTGGTGTGGTTCGGGTTGGCTCTGGCTTACCCGAAGAGGGTGGCGTGCCGGCGAATGGGACCGGCGCGGCATCGTTCCAACCTGGCGCTGAGGGTGTCTCTGGGCAGGTCGGGCTCGGTGCGACTCAGGTCACCACGAGCGAGGCGAGTGTGTTGGCGGCGACTTCGGCGCCGGAGTCGGCGTCGGGGAACGACTCGGTTGAACAGGCATCATCCCCAGCGAGCGCACGTGCCCCGGGCTCGGCGCCTCAGGCGGTTCAGGGGACTCAGCCGATCTCCGGTGACGCCCTGGCTCCGGCGGGGGTGACGGACGACGTTGTTGATGAACCCTCGGCCGGTGCCGAGCGCGTTGTCGTCGATGGGAAGACTCACCGAGAAGCCGCCGGTGCGACGATCGCACCGGATCGCGAGGCGCCGAAGGAGAGTTCGAAGGACGATGCGCGTGCGAGCGATCGTGTGCAGGCTCAGTCGTCCGCGGCGGGATCCGGTGCGGGTGCGTCCGGGGGCGATCCCGGCGCTGGCAATGCCTCGAAGGACGGCGGCGAGCACTCGCGGCGCGGCCCGTCGGGTGGCGATCCGGCAGCGAAGACGTCGGCCGAGTCGAGTGCGGCGGCGTCGACATCTGGTGCTGAGCGAGGCCGTGCTGCTGAATCGCCCGCGCCAACCGCGGGGCAGTCGAGTTCGCCGACCATCGCGGGCACACCAACGCCCGCGTCGAACGCGATTCCATCGCTCGCGGGAACCGAACGGATCGATGCGGCGCCGAAGCTCGCGACCACGAACTCGGGCGAGGCCGAGACCGACGCACGTGTTGCTGCGGCGGCACGCCGCGGGATCGCTGCAGCGTTGAATCAGCGCGGCGGGCCGGTCACGATCAAGCTGCACCCGGAGACTCTCGGGCAGATCAGCGTGCGGATCGAGACGGTGGAGGGTCGGTCGGCGATCGAACTGGAGGCGACGACGAAGGCGGCCGAGCGTGCGCTCCGGGCCGAGCTGTCGTCGCTCCGTGCTCAGCTCGAGTCCAAAGGTGTTCGGGTTGAGCGGTTG
>JBCDJJ010000073.1:0-17922 GCA_038747915.1 Planctomycetota bacterium
CCTCTGTATCAAGCCGGGTGATAGAAGAAAAGAATGCCGGAGGAGGGACTCGAACCCTCACGGGTGTTACCCCGGTGGATTTTGAATCCACTGCGTCTGCCGATTCCGCCACTCCGGCGCGGGCCGGGAGTGTAGGCGGGCGGGTGTCATGCGTGCGATGAACTCGCGCACTGTGCGTCTTCGTGTTCTCCGATGGTGTTCCCGGATTGCGGTGATGAACGCGTCACGCTCCCACGGGCGGATGGCGGGTACCTGTGGGTGAACGTTCGTGGGAACCGAACGCTCCCACCACCGGACCACGAAACTCCATGACCGCGAGCCTCGAGCCGGAGCGGCCTTGCGGGCGTGCGCCATCACCAGCGCAGCGGGGCGCCACGCTCCGCAACGGACGAACAGCTTAGAAGTCAAAGACGAGCTGCGCCGATAGCTTCACGTCGTGCTCGTCGGTCCCAGGCTCGACGTCTGACTCGTACTCGTGCACCACGCCGAACGCGAGGGAGAGCCCGGTTCCACGATCGAGTGCGATTTTGTAGTCAGCACCGGTCCGTGTACGGAATTCACCGGTCTCGTCGAGGTCGGGGAAGGCACGCGATTCGACGACGAACGACTGCGTCTCGGTGATCTGCCACTCCAGATCGGCGCCGAGCACGACCTCGGGCGTGATGTCATCGTTGTCCGAGCCGAACTCGCGGCTGAACCCACCACCGCCGCGCAACGAGAACTCGAAGTCCGCGCGGCGGAACAGGAAGTAGCCCACACCCGCGTTCGCTGCGAGGCGGTGGTCAAAGTCCTCGAACTGGTCGTACTCGTACGTGCCCGCTACGAAGTAGAGCCACGGAGAATCGGGGTTGAGCCAGTCGTGCTCGATCGCACCGAACAGCTCGTTGTCGGTCGCCTCCGAGTCCTCGGTGGCGTAGTAGTAGTCGAGGGAGAACTCGAGCTTGCTCCGCGCACTCTCGCGGGTGGTGTCGAAGCCGAGGCGGAGGCTCTCGTTCTCGGTGTTGCCGTAGGACGCGCCGTACCCAAGGCGGAAGGAGTGGCTCCAGGTCGCTTCCGGCTCCGGTGGTTCGGCGGGCGGCTCGGGCCCCGGTGAGGACGCCGGTTCACCGGGCGCTGCACCTGGGTCCGGGTGCGACGTGGCCGGCGGCGGCGCAAACGTCACGGTGCCATCCTCGTTCGCGGTGTACCCGCTCACATCGACACCCTGCGCGCGCAGCAGCTCGAGCAGCTCCGCAGCACTGCCCGCGGTCGTCTGGGCACACACGACCGGGCACCACACCGCCACCACACCACATCCAAAGAGAACACGATTCATGAGGTCAAGATCCGTTCAGGCACGACGCGTGGACGCAGCCTAGCAACTCGGGACTCCCCGATCGGCTCGCATCATGGTGGCCGCGCTAGCGCAGCGCACAAGAGAGAACCGGAAGTCGAACACTCGCCCGGCCGAACCAAAGCCGCGATGCCAAGCCCATCGATGCGCTGCTTCACACACAGCGTGCGCCCCCGCGCGGTACGCTGTCAGCCTGAAAGTCGTCTCGCTCATCCAACAAAGGACTCAGCGATGCACTCACCTGGCGTGCTCTCCCACTCGTACACGTTGACGTGCAGCGCCGCGTTCGTGCTCGGTGCAGCTCTCATCACCGCGACATTCACCGGGTGCGGAGGTGGTCACCGAAGCGCGATCGAGACGTTCGCGGAGGGCGTCGACGGCCCGATCGTCATTGATGCCACCCGCTTCGGGGCGATCGCCGACGGCCGCACCGACAGCACCGCGGCGTTTCAGTCCGCGATCGACGAGGTCGCCTCCCGAGGCGGCGGGACGGTGATCATTCCTCCCGGGAAACGCCCGTACTTGATCTCCGATGCCCTCCGCATCACGACCGACAACGTCGTGCTCGAAGGACCCGGCGCCACCATCCTGATGGCCGACGATGCCCTCAACGGCGAGGTCATCGACTGCATCGAGATCCGCGGCACCGAGGACAACCCTGTCGAGCACGTGCGCGTCGAGGGCCTGACCATCGATGCTAATTATTGGAACCAACCCGGGGCCTATAACCCGCGCGGCATCGATGTGGATGATGCCCGCAACATCGTGATCGATGAGGTCACCATCACGCGTGCCTTTGTCGGCCTGACCTTCGGTAAGAACACCCACTACTGCGATGCCCGCGATGTCACGATCACCGCGTGGCACAACGACGCGTTCAACGCCTCGGGCGACGGCGTGAGCGGGTCCTGCTCGAACATCCGCTTCATCCGATGCACCGCTGAGGATGCCTACAACGGCGCACACGGTGGCCTCCCGGGCGCGCGAAACAACGCCTGGGAGATCGAGGATGGCGCCCAGAACATCACCCTGATCGACTGCGTCGTCAGGCGGTGCGGCGGCGACGGGTTCGCCGTCCGCAACCACGGCGGCCCGGGCCCGGTGCTCACCTCGGATGTCCGCTTCGAGCGGTGCATCGCTGAGGATGTCGGGCAGTACGGGTTCAAGGCGGTCGGCAACCCGGCACCCAACACCGTGTCGGGGATCCATCTCATCGACTGCGTGTCCGACGCCGAGGCCGCCTTCCATAAGGACATCCGCGATCTCAGGATCTCGGGCAGCACCTTCTCGAGCGAGGTCGTCGTCGGCCCGGTCGATCGGAGTGTGATCCGCGACTCTTCGATCGAACGACTCCGCGTGTGGGCCTTCGACAACGACGGCCACACAGAGTACGAGACCGATGTGCGGCTCGAGGGTGTCGAGCTCGGTTCGCCGATCTCGATCCACGGGGATACTTCTCGGGTCAGGACATCCCCGATGTCCACCGCGGAGCACTGATCAGTTTCGTCCCCCATCAATGCGTGGTTAGGCGGCACGACCCGTGCCAGCCCCCCGGAACCACATATTTGCGCTGTGAGTGCGTTTGGGCGTCGTGAGCGAACACCCGATGCACACACTCGCCCAAAGTGAACAGAGCAATCGCCACGCTCTGTGCCGGGATGCGCAACCGACTCGATGTGGGGATACGACCATGCGTTTGACTGTGACACGCAAACTGGGATTCAGCTTCGGTGCGGTGCTGGCGCTCAGCGCTCTGCTCGCAGGGACCGTCATCGTGACGATCTCTGATCTGAACCGGCGCACAAGCAGCATCCAAGATGTTGCCAGCCCGTCGGTCGAGAACGCCGTCGGCCTCCAGGGCGAGCTGCACCACGCGCTCTCCATGCACCGGGGATACATGATCCTCGGCCTGCAGTCGCTCGCCGACGAGCGACTCGAGGCATGGGACAAGATCAACGCGTACCACGAGGCACTGCTCGCCCTCGAGGGCAGCTGGGATGATGCGGCATCGGGCGAGGCGCTCACGGAGCTTGACTCCGTCTTAAATGAGTTCCGCATCAATCAAGACCGCATCGCCGAGGTCGCCCATACCCCGAACGACTACCCGGCCAACCAGCTCTTCTTCGAGGAAGCGGTGCCGCTCGGGGATGCGATGATCGAAGCCATTGACGAGGTGCTGCGCCTCGAGCAGCAAGAAAAAGCAACCGGTGAGCGCAAGCTCCTCGTCATGAAGATCGCGGAAGCCAAGGCACACTTCCTGCGCTCGAGCGCCGCGGTCACCGCGTTCCTCGCCGACGGCAGCGAAGACGCGTACCAAGCCTTCGAGGAGCGCGTCACCGCGTGCCGTGTCTCGGTCGAGCAGCTCACCGAGATGACCGGTCTCTTCACACCGGCTCAGTCCAAGGCCTTCGACCGATACCTCGAGGCCCGGACCGGCTTCCTCGACACTGCCAATCGCGTTGTCGAAATCCGGCACAGCGCCGGGTGGTGCGTCTCGGAGGACCTCTGCCTCAACGCCGTCACCCCGCTGGCCAACCGCGCGAACGAGCTTGCCACGATCATCGCCGATCAGCAGCAGGCCTCGCGCGACAAGCAGATGGCTGACTTCGTGACCGCCAAGTCCACCCTCGTCACCGTGGTCGTGATCTTCTCGGTGTTCGCACTCGGACTCGGCACGGTGCTCGCCTATCTGTTGTCCCGCTCGATCAGAGCGGGCATCACGACCGTCGCGAACCGTGCTCAGCAGATCGCCCAGAACGATTTGTCTGGCGTTCCGCTCGGGCTCAAGCAAGACGACGAGATCGGCGACCTCGCCAGGTCGATGGACACCATGCAGGGGTCGCTCCGCGAACTCATCGGCTCGGTCAACGGTGCCGCGAACGAGGTCGCCGCCGGCGTCACCCAGATCGCTGCATCGTCCGATCAGATCGCGACCGGCGCCCGTCAGCAGGGCTCGCAGGTTCAGCAGGTGGCCGCTGCGGTTCAGCAGATGGCCGCGTCCGTCACCGAAGTCGCGAGCAAGTCGGCCAGCGCCTCGGAGCAGGCCCGCGCCTCGGGCAAGGACGCCGAGCAGGGCGGTGAGATCGTCCGCGGCACCGTCGACGCGATGAACGACATCGCCGAGGCCGTCCGTGCTTCCTCCGCATCCGTGAGTGAACTCGGACGCCGCGGCGAGCAGATCGGGCAGATCATCACTGTCATCAACGACATCGCCGATCAGACCAACCTGCTCGCGCTCAACGCCGCCATCGAGGCCGCCCGCGCCGGCGAACACGGCCGGGGCTTCGCCGTCGTCGCCGACGAGGTCCGCAAGCTCGCCGACCGCACGACCAAGGCAACCGACGAGATCGCCGACTCGATCGACGCGATCCAAAGAGAAACCGTCGAAGCCGTCAACCGCATGACCGCGGGCGGCGAGCAGGTCAAGGTGGGCGTGCAGCGGGTCGACGAGGCCGGCACCGCACTCGAACGCATCGTCGCCGGCTCGACGCAGATCGCAGACGTCATCGTCTCGATCGCAGCGGCAGCGGACGAACAGTCCTCGGCGGCCGACGAGGTCAGCCAGTCGGTGACCTCGATCTCGCGCGTCGCCGAGCAGACCGCGCAGGGGTGCTCGCAGGCGGCCGATGCAACCACCCTCCTCTCGCAGAAGGCAGAAACCCTCCGCCGGCTCACCGAGGGCTTCCGCCTCGACTGAGTGACCCTGCACCGGCGCAGCTCATCAGCGCACCCCCTCCATCCGCGTTGAGATCGATGGCACCCGCACCGCCCGCGGCGTCCATCGGGGTGTCAACGCGGATGTTTCATTGGCTCGCAGGGTGTGCGCCACACCGTCACCGGCACGACGCCGGCGCGCGGGGTCACGCCGGCTCGGCGTCCGAGACCTCGAGCCGCCGCAGCGTCACGATCTCCGGTAGGTTCCGGTACGACCCGTCGAAGTCCAGCCCGTACCCCACCACGAACTCGTCGGGGATCTCGAAGCCGATGTGCTCCGCCTCGGCGTGCTCGGCCCGCTCAACACGCTTGCTCAGCAGCACCACCGTCCGCACGGATGCCGGCTGCTGCTGCTGCGTGAGTCGCTGCACGAGCGAGAGCGTCCGCCCCGAATCGAGGATGTCGTCGATGATCACGACGTGCCGCCCGCCGAGCCCCTTGGGGAACAGGCCCTCCAGATCAGCGCCCGCCGACCGCGTCGACTCACCGACGTAGCTCGACACCGTCACCGCGGCGATCGAGAGCTTGATAGGCATCTCGCGGATCAGATCCGCTGCGAACACCATCGCGCCCGTCATCACCGGCAGCAGCACAACCCGGTCGCCGTGGGCCTCTGGGTCGGCGCCCTCCGAGCGGACCGCCTCCGCGAGCTCCTCGCTCAGCGCGCGGCCAAGCTGCGCCACGCGCGCCCGCAGCTCGTCTCGGGAGATCAGCACGCGATCGATGTCCTCGCGCATCCCCGGAGCATACCGCCCCCCTGCTAGCATCTACGGCGATGGCATCGAGCGATCGACGCACGAGGCTCGCGCGAGAGGTAGGAAAGCGCAGTCCCTTCGACCTCGTCGAGGAGGAGGCCTTTCTCACCGTCGCCCGGACCTACGAGCACCTCGTCTCGCCGTTTCAGGCCCTCTTCCGGTGCCACGGGCTGTCACTCTCGCTGTACAACGCGCTGCGGACGATCGTCGGCGAGGGTGAAGACGGCCTCCCGATCGGCGAGATCGCCCGGCGCATGATCTTCCGCGAGCCCGACATCACCAGGTTGGTCCAGAAGCTCGAGTCCGCCGGCCTCGTCCAGCGCACCCGCTCCGCCGAGGACGGCCGTGTTGTGCTCATCGCCCCCACGCCCCAGGGTCAGCGGAAGATCCGGGAGCTCTCCGAGCCGGTGAGAAAGGAACTCCAGGACCTGCTGGGGCACGTCCCGCCGCCCGACCTCCACCGGCTCATCGACCTCCTGGAGCAGGCCCGAGGCGAGGCCCCCGAATAAAACTGTTGCCACAGATATTTTTTTCTGTTGCAACATCTATTTCTGAATCGCATCCTTCGCCGGGCGACACACGCCCGAGTCACACCACTCGAAAGGAACCCGCTGTGAAGCACGAAGAACTGACCGCACGCATCAACGAGCTCCAGGACTACATCAAGACCGGCCGCATCCTCGAGGCCATGGACGAGTTCTACGACGAGTCCATCGCCATGCAGGAAAACGCCAACCCGCCGACCGTCGGCCTCGCCGAGAACACCGAGCGGGAGAAGCAGTTCCTCGCGCAGATCAAGGAGTTTCAGCGGTACGAGCCGCTCGCCGTCACCGTGGGCGACCACGCGACCGCGGTCGAGTCGGTCATGGAGTTCATCAACATCGAGGGCCACCAGGTCAAGCTCGAGCAGGTCACCGTTCAGCGGTGGAACGAGGCCGGCAAGATCGTTCACGAGCGCTTCTACTACGACGCCTCGGGCAAGTAAGGCCCGTCCTCAGAGCCCGACCAACGCTCCACGCTGCCGCGCCTGCCAGTAGTTGTGGAGCGACTCGTCGATGATCTTCTTCGCGGCCTCCGCGGGCTGGATCTCATCCACCGCGACCTCTTTGCCCTCGAGCGTCTTGTAGTCCTCGAAGAACCGCTTGAGCATCTTGAACCGGTGCTGCGGGAACTGCTCGGCCTCGTGGTACTCCGCGTACTCCGGGTCGTTGGCCAGGACCGCCACGATCTTGTGGTCCGCGTCGCCGTCATCGATCATCGACATCACGCCGATCGCGCGCGCATCGCACACGCACATCGAGGGGATCCGCTCGGCTGAAAACACCAGCACGTCGAGCGGATCCGAATCCTCCGCGTACGTCTGCGGGATGAAGCCGTAGTTCGCCGGGTAATACACAGCAGAACTCAACACTCGGTCGAGACGCAGCATCCCCGTCGCCTTGTCGAGTTCGTACTTATTGGACGACCCCTGGGAGATCTCGATCACGGCGCGGAAATAGGTCGGCAGGTCCTTGCCGTCGCCCTCGATGCTGGGTGTCACGCTGTGCCAGGGGTGAAGCATGGTGGATTCCGCGTGGCGGACCAAGAGCATATCGAACGGCGCGACGCGTGCGCACGAAAACGCCCCGGCCGGAAGCCGGGGCGTGAATATCGATCAGGTTCTCAGCTCGAGGTCGAGCCGTTAGCCGAGCAGCGCCAGAGCGGACTGCGGCGCCAGGTTGGCCTGCTGGAGCGAGGCCTGCGCGGACTGACTCAGGATCTGCGATCGGGTCAGGGACGCCGTTTCCGCTGCGAAGTCAGTGTCACGAATCGTCGACTCCGCCGAGCTCGTGTTCTCGAGGGCGACCCCGAGCGAACGGATGGTCGCACCGATCACGTTCTGCTGGAAGGCACCCAGTCGACCGCGGAGCGAGGACACTTCACGGATCGACCGCTCGAGCACCGTCTGGGCGTTGGAGACATCGCCATCGACGAGGTTCAAGGCCGCACCGGCACGGAGATCGGAGAGGAAGTAGGTGGCGTCGTTGGTCCCGTCGCCGTCGGTATCGTCGTTAGTCCGCCCGAGCTCGCGGGAGGCCACGTTCGAGATACCCAGGCTCACCTTACCGGCGATGTCGACTCGGCCAGCAAGCTGGAAGTCGGCACCGCCACCGGTGATGCGGAACGCACCGACCGCACCCACGTTCGCGGCCGATGGGTTGCCACGGTCGTACGTGAGATCGATCTCGACATCGAGGAAGTCGGTGTTGATCCGAGCCTCGGTGCCTCGGGTCACCGCCTGGATGCCGTTGATCGTCGCCTGCACATCGCGGCCGAAGTCGATCACGCCGTTGCTCGCCTCGGTTGAGGTGAACTGCGTTCGTCCGGCAGCGTTGGTGCCGGCAACATCGGCATCGCCGTTCGAAAGCGAGTAGATGCCCGAGTTACCGTTCGAGATACCACCCTCGGACACAACCTTGATCGAGACGAACTCATCGGAACCGAAGTTGGTCGAATCGACTCGGAACGTGCTCGCCGCGGTGGAGGTCGCCACCACGCCGGTCACATCCGTGAAGGTATTGATCGTCGCAACGATGTCGGTGAGCGTCGCACCGGAGTTGAAGCTGAGCTCACGCGAGCCGAGGTTGCCCGCGATCTCGATCGTGAACGCCGCCGACGCATTGGTCAGGTCGATCGCCGCAGTGCCCAGCGACACGATGAACCCGCCGACCTGGGCCGACGCGGTCACGAGCACGTTCACATCACGCGTGCCCTCGAAGTCCAGCTTGGCACCGTTGACGGTGAACGAATCGACGACGCCCGACACCTGATCGGTCGTGTAATCGAAGTTACCGTTCAACAGCTTGGTACCCTGGAAGCTGGTCGACGCCGCGAGACGATCGATCGTCTGCAGGATCGAGTCGACCTGAAGCTGGTTCGCCTCTTTCTCCTCGCGGGAGAGACCGGCGTCGTTCGCCGACTGGGTCACCAGGCTCTGCAGCTCGGTAAGCAGCCCGGAGATCTCGTCGAGACCGCCTTCGGCGATGTTGACCACCTGGTCGGCACGCTCGGCGTTACCGATCGCCGCCGTGATGCCCGCCTGCTCCGCACGCAGGTTCTGCGATGCGATCAGGCCGGCCGGGTCGTCGGCACCTCGGTTGATCCGAAGACCGGTCGAGAGTCGCTCGAGAGACGTGTTGAGGTCTCTGTTGTTCTGCCCAAGCACACGTTGGGCGGTCAGCGACGGGACGTTCGTGTTGATGCGGGTCATGAGATCCTCCGTGAACTCGGGGCCACGTGGCCCGGACCTTCCATGAGCGAAGCCGAACCCACTCAGAGTCCGGGCCGACACCCGCGATCCCGCTGCGGGCGTTCGCGGCCCCGAGACGCACTCGGAAGCTCGCGAAACAGTCCGAGAGCGAACGCCGCCTCGAACGCTTCGCCTATCGACCGCTCCCCGAGGACGGTGAAGGCTCCGAGTCGATCTCATACATCTCTGCCCCGCACAAACGGAACCTCGCCGCCGGGCGGCCCGATAAAGCCGCCATCGGGCGCGCACATCGATCCCAGCTCACCCGATTGGGCTGAGAGACCGCCCCACCGATGCGGGTCCGATGATCATGAAAGCGCGACCGATAAGCGCCGTGTGATGCGGCTCGAACGGTCGATCACCCGAGCAGCTGAAGCACGTTCTGAGCGTTCGCGTTCGCCTGCGCCAGCACGCTCGTCCCGGCCTGCGTCAACACCTGAGCACGAGTCAGCGCGCTCGTCTCCAGCGCGAAGTCCGCATCGCGGATCACGCTCTCGGACGCGGTGATGTTCTCGAGCGAGGCCTCGAGCGAGTTGATGTTGGTCTGGATCACATTCCGCTCGAACGCACCGAGACGTCCGCGAAGCGAGGAGATCTCGTCGATCGCGGTGTCGAGGATGTCGCTTGCGAAGGCCTCGCGATCGTTGCCGAGCGCGTTCAGACCGCCGGATTTCAGGCTCTCGAGGAACTCGACGACGTTCCCGGTCCCCGCGCTGTTCAGCACGAGGGTCCCACCGAGCCTGGTCGAGGCGATCGAATCGATGCCGATGTTGACTTGCTGGTTGGTGTTGACCTGCGGACCGAGCTGGAAGATCGAGCCCCCGCCGGTGACATCGAACCGAGTCGTCACACCGACCTGAGTTGCGAACCCGGCGTCGAGCAGCAACTCGACATCCAGTGCCCGAGACCGCACCGAGAGGTCGAGTCCGTTCGCCGTCGCGAGCACGCCGTTCACCAGTGCGATCGCGTCCTTGCCGTCATCGCGGAGTTCGCCCTGTCCGACGGTCGCGATATCGATCTGCCCGGCGCCCGTTCCAAAGGTCAGCGCGTTCGGATCGATGGGCGAGTTGTTGGCGACCTTACCGAACTGGACGGCGTCGACGTCCGAGAGCTGCCGAACGCTCACGAACGCGTCCGAACCGTACTCGAGACTACTTATGGAAATGCCCGAGACCGGGTTGCCGTTCACGAAGCTCGCCGACAGGCCGGTCGTGCTCCGGAAGGTGTTGATGCCGTCTCGGATCTGCGCCGAGCTCGCGTTCGAGACGAACTCGATGACCTGCACACCCTCGTTCGATTGGAACTCTACGCGTGAGCGGAAGGGC
Organism: Planctomycetota bacterium; assembly: GCA_038747915.1. Classification (GTDB taxonomy): domain Bacteria; phylum Planctomycetota; class Phycisphaerae; order Phycisphaerales; family UBA1924; genus JBCDAP01. The sequence goes on from JBCDJJ010000073.1 coordinate 10,417, forward strand.
AGCACGCCATCCGTGAACCCCGCATTGATGTTGCTGAAATCGGTCCGCATAAAGATCTGCGCGGTCTGCGCCGAGCCGATCATGTCGACGTTGACCGGGATCGAGTCCCGGTCACCGAACGTGATCCCGTTCACACGGACACGCGGCAGATCCGCAGCGGAGACGCCCGACAGGATGTATCCGAGCTCGCCGTTGAGGAGCTTGAGACCGGCAAAGGTCGCGGTGTTCGAGATCCGTGTGATCGAATCGATCGCCGAGTCGATCTGAAGCTGGTTGGCCGCGACTTCTTCACGAGAGAAGGCACCCGTGTTGGCCGCCTCGACAACCAGCGCCTTGATCGAGTTCAGCAGGTCCGAGACCTCGGTGAGCGCACCCTCGGTCGTCGCGATGACGTTCGATGCTCGCTCGGAGTTCCGGATGCCCTGGCTGATGCCTTCGAGCTCGGTGCGTAACCGCTCGGAGACGATCAGGCCCGCTGGGTCGTCTGCACCGCGGTTGATGCGAAGTCCCGTGGACAGCCGCTGGAACCGGACCGCGAGGTCCTCGTTCGCGCGGTTCAGGTTCACGCGGGCGGTCATCGCAGCGATGTTGCTGTTGATCCGCGCCATGCCAATCCTCCGTGACTGCGTTCTCCGGCGCGTGGTCCTCCGCGCCGCCGGGGCTCGCGTCGCCCCGTTCACACCCGATCCACTGCCCCACCAGACGATGGGGCCCGTCTTCGCTGCTCAGCCCGACACAGGGCCTCGCCGAATGTTCGATCGCACGCCCGCCACCACGCGGCGAGCCCGCACCACCGGCACGTGATCCGCAAACCCCGTGCCGAACAACCTTTGCCCACGCTCACGCACGGCGCTTCTCCGCCGTCCGGCCCGCCATCGGGGCCGCGACGATGCCGAGCCGGGCCAGCCGACCGCCATCGCGCTCGCCAACCGAGCCCGCGAGCCGCGGAAGCTCCGCGCCCATCACCGAGGCCGCCCGCTCGTTCTCCGCCTTGATCGCTTCCCACACCTCTTTGCGGTGTACGGCGATCCGCGTCGGGGCGTTAATCCCAAGCCGGACCTTGTCGCCGCGGATGTCTACGAGGGTTACCTCGATGTCATCCCCGATCATGATGGTCTCGTCTCGTTGCCGGGAGAGCACCAACATCCGATCGCTCCTTACCTTCCGTGGCCTGTCCCACGACCCGCCGCCGCCCGACCAATCACGGGCGTTCGCGCGCGAACCGCGCCCGGCCTCCCTGCCGGCATCTACTGCTCCGCCCGGACGGCTCTTCCGCCCGGACACGCTTGTCGCTCAGGCCGAGGCCGCCTGCTGCGCCGATGGACCCCGCACCAACTCGTGCCGCGTCGTCCAACGCTTGTCCGCCAGAACAAACTGCTCGCCGATCCGCTCGATCGTGTTCACCACGAGCGGGCCCTGCAGATTGCCCGTCAGCGCCTCGCCGACCTTGTTCACGATCACCAGCACCTGCGCATCCTCGATCGCTCGAAGACGCAGGTCCTCCATCTGATCGCTCCGGATCGGCACGTTGTACTCCGGCACGAACAGCGTCGGGTCGGTCACCACGAACGCAAGCTCCGGATCCTCCAGAGACTGAAGCCAGAAAAAACACGCCTCGTCGCTCGGTTGCAGCAGGCAGTACTCCGTGTACCGGCTGAACCCGAGCAGCCCTCTCGGCACGTGAATCACGCGGTCCGCCGCGATCTCCACGTTCCCGAACCGCGAGGTTTGCACATCCATCGCACGCCCCGTCATGAACTCGGCTGAACCATCCTGGCTGCCCGCCAACTCCGACGGACCACGCCTCCATGCACGCCCTGGCCGACCGCCGACGCCGACCAAGGCCCATTCCCCCACACCTCCGCAAACGCCGGGCCAACTCGATCGCCGACCCAAGAACCGGTGATGCGAGCCGCTCGCCCACACCCACCCTTCTCCGAGCCGCTGGCGCACGCACGGGCGCCAGATGCCCGCTCCCCTACGACTCTCAATCCGTCAAATGAAGTTGATCAGCGTCAACTGACTCAACCGCGCCGTCACCGAAAGCGAGGCCTGAAGCTGCGTCTCCAGCGCCGTGAACCGCGTCGTCGCCTCGAAAAAGTCCAGCTCCTGCAGATCGCTCTTGATCGTCTCGTTCAGCAGCATCCGGTCCGCGATCCGGTTCCGCGCATCCTCTACACGCGCCGTCCGGCCGCCCTGCACCGCCCGCGCACTGATCAGCCGGTCCGACTCCTGGGTGAGCCGCTCGCCCGCGTCCGTGATCGCTCGCTGATCGTCTGTCAGCAGCGCATCGCGCAGATCGATCAGCGTCGTGAACAGGCTGTCCACCCGCACACCCGTCTGGTCCGACGCGATGTACTCCCCGTCAACCACCTGAGCCTGCGGCGTGAGCAGCCCCAGATCCTCCGCTGCAAACCCATTGAGCTGCGTCACCTGGATGGCCGACCCGCCCGCCAGCGTGTCGTCGAAGCGAATCCCGTTGGTGTTGGCATCGAGCGACGCGGTGAAGGTCGCGCCGAAGCCACCCGCCGCCGCGGCCGCGTTGATCGCCGCCACCACCGTCGATGCGTCGACCATGTCCGCCGGCGTCAGATCCACATCAAACGACTGCGCCGGATCGGTCAGCGTGATCCGAAAATCAATATTCCTCGTCGGATCGCTGTCCCCATCTGCGATCTCTACACCACGCCCATCATTGAACTGGCTGATCAGCGTGCTGGCCTGCAGCGTGCGCACACCGAGCGTCGTCGCCGCGGTGCCAGTCCCCACCTCCGCGATCCGCATATCGAAGCCCGATACCTCGTTCACGAAGTTGATCCGGTTCCCATCCGGGTCGATCTCCACCCGCACGCCCACGCCGAGCTGGTCGACCTCCTCCTTGAGCCGGTCCACGCTCCACGTCGGATCGATCGTGAGCGTCCCGCTCTTCGGACCGTTGTCGATCCGGATCTGGTGGCCCGCCACCAACGCCGGAACCGCCTGCAGGTCGGCCAGCACCGTTCGGTTCGTCACCAACGGATCAAGTGAATCGTTCGCCCCGAGGCTCACCTGCAGGCCCGGGCCACCATCCTGATAGCTGATCGACGAGAGCCCGAGCGCCGTCGCCGTCTGCCCGACCGGCCCATCCGTGAAGTCGATCTGGTAGCCCGCTGCCACATCGATCTCGAGCCGGTCGAACGTTGCGGCATCCACACGCACACCATTGGGGTGTGCCATGTCCAGCGCCGCCGGATCCGCAGCACGAATCGCCTCATCGATCCGGACCCGCACATCACCGATCGTCTCCGCATCGCTCAGATCAACCTCGATGTTGGTCACCGCTGGCCCCGGCGCCGTCAGCGTGATATTGAGCGTGCCGATGTCCCGACCCAGCGACGACCCACGAAGATCCCGAAGCCGCGTGTTATCCGTCAATTGCGGGTTCAGATCGTTCGCCCCCTGCTGCCGCGCCGACACCGCGCCCACCGCACGGTCCGCGGACAGGGTGATCGGGAAGTCGATCTCGTCCCCGCTATCCACCCGAAGCCCGCCGAGGTCGCCCTGGTACCGGAACCCGCCCTCGAAGTCTTCAATCGCCTGGATCGTCGTCGCCGACCCCGCGAACAGCGACATCCCCGCGTACTCGCGGTTCATCGTGTCGTACAGCTGATCGATGTACGACTGGATCACGTCGGCCTGCTGCGTCCGCGTGACCGAGTCGCTCGTGATCCCCACCTGCTCGCTCGCAATGGCGGCCGCCTCGCTCGCGATGTCCGCGAGTTCGCCGAGCGACGAGTCGATCGTGTTCATCACCCCCACCGCCTGGGCCAGGTTGGTGTCCTGCTGCCCGTCGCGGCTGATGATCCGCTCCATCACCGTGATGCCCGCTGCGGCGATCGGGTCGTCGCTCGGCCGTGCCACCCGAAGCCCCGTCGACATCTGCGACTGAAGCCGCAACGCCTCCAGGTTCGTGTCCGTCAGACGCTGCGTGTTCAGCTGACTGATCAGCAGAGTCGGCGTGCGGGTGAATGACGCGGGAATCGAGCTCACGCGGTGCGATGCTCAAACGGCGTGCCAGTGCGACGATGTCATACCACCAGATGGTGCGGGCCCGCGCCCCCACGTCCGGCGCGCGGGTGCCACTGGTGGCTTGCCCACCAGTGCGAGTACCGAAATTGCCAAATACCGGCGGACTAGCCGGCAATGGCACCCAAATGTGGGATTGATCGGCCACGCCACAGATGGCGAGACGGGTTGACGTGGTCTGCTCTACGCGCCCACATCCAGCGCCGAGACGACCTGAGACGCACCGGTCGCCACCTGCCCCCCCCGACCGTACGTCTTCGAGTGGCTCAGCTCCGAGGAGACCTGCCGCCACACACCATCAAGGTGTGACGACACACGCTCCGCCGCCATCTTCGACGACCGGTTCAGCACCATTACCGCTGTCATCGCCTCGCGCAATCTCGACGCCAAGCCCTCGAGTCGCGCACGCTGCGGCTCCGCGCACCGCTCGGCGATCCACGACACCGCGGTCTGCCCTTTCGCGGGCGATCCGAGCCGGTCCGCGAACCGGCTCACCAGCCCGAGCCGACGCTTCTCCGCCTCGCTCACGCGCTGAATCAGCGTGTTCTCCTGCGCAATGCATGCCGCGAGCCGATCCGGCTCCGCGCGGCGAATCGCCTCCCCACGCAGGTGCGCGAGCGATCGGAGCTGCTCGTAGCACTCGCTCAACTCGCGCAGAAACGACTCCAGCTCCTCCGCCATCGGGTCGCCCGCCTCGATCACTCGTCGGTCAGCCGCCATCACCGGACCTCCCTGTTCGCCTGGCCACCGTTCAGCTGCGCAAACACCGCATCCGTGATCGGGAGCGAACTCGCCCGCGCGATCGTCTGGCTCAGTTCCGCGTCGTACATCGATTGAAATGTCTTCTCGTGCGCACCCGGCTTGAACGGGCCATCCGCCATGAGCGGCGACTCACGCATCTGCTTGAAGATCGGCTGGATCAGCGTCATAGCCACGAGATCCTCCGCTGCCGCCCGCGCCTCATCCGGAGAGGCTGCCGCCGGCCCGACCGCCGAGGCCAGCGCCGAGGCAAACCCCGCACCCGTGCCGCCCGATGCACCCCCACCGCCCGGGACCACCGGCCGTGGCACGAACTCGGGTACCGCTCCGATCGCCACCTCAGTCATCGATGATGAACTCCGCGTGCAAGTGCCCAACCTTGTGCAGCTTCGCCAGGAGCGCGATCTGATCCCGCACCGGCACATCGAGCTGCTCCATCACGTTCAGCAGGTCAGCAAGATTCGCCGCGGCACGCTGATCGCCCGTCGAATCCACGGCGACCACGTTCCGCTGCCGCACATCCGGCAGCGCGGGGTTCGGCGGCGGCTCGGGCGTGATCGTGGTCACCACGAGGTCGCCGTGCGCGATCACCGCCGGGCTGATCTCCACGTTCCCCGTCACCACGATCGACCCGCGCTTCTCGTTCACAATCACACGCGCCGGCAACGACAAGAGCGACGACGACACCTGCACACTCAGCACATCGCCCAGAAAACTCGCCGGATCCGCCAGCTCGGGCTCGGGGATCGTCACACGCACCGAGTTCGCATCCACCGCCACCGCGAGCTTCGCCGACGAATCGAAAAACCCCTGCCGGTGCTGATTGATCGTGTTCGCGAGCAGCCGAGCCGTCGGCCACCCCGCGTACTGAGGATGGATATTGAGCGTGATCGAGCCATCCCGTGAGATCACCGAGTTCTCGATCTCGTACGTCACCGTCGCCCCGCCGCGGATGATCCCAGCCGTCTGGTGCCCCTCATCCTCGATCTCGATCGAGCCGCTCGCGTACGCGAACACGCCCTGACCGGGCAGCGGGCCCTGCAGCGGTGTGATGAACAACTGACCGCCCCGCAGACTCGTCGCGTTGTACCACGTCTGCACACGCACATCGAGCGTGTCGCCACGGTTCGCACCACCGGGCGGGATACGCACCTGCACCAGCACCATCGCCATGTTGTCGGCCTGCAGAATCTCCTGAATGTCCGGCGCCGGGTTCCCCGCGCGCTCGAGAAGCTCGGCGATCTGCCGCGCCCGAGGGATCGAGTCCGCTCGATCGCCCGAGCCACGCAGACCCGTCACGAGCCCGAGACCCCAGATCTCGCCGCCACCCTCACCATCAAGGAAGGCGATGTCCTGAATCTGCAGACCACGCGCGATCGGCGCAATCAGTGCCGACACCACCGCCACCACAAGGATCAACACACTCCGAAGGCCCATCGGCATCCTCCGCATGGCACACCGCCACGCAATGGGTGTGCCGGTGGCCCGCCGCTTGCGTCGCCACCACGGGCCATGACCACTTCCTCACTCATCATCGGCAAGACGGCGCTGCAGGCGAGTCAGCTTGCGCTCCAGGTCACCGGCAACAACATCGCCAACGCGACCACGCCCGGATACTCCCGTCAGCGGGCCGAACAGGTTGTGACCGCGAGCCAGGAGGTCCAGCGCGGCGTCTTCGTCGGCCGCGGCGTCGGCGTGCAGGAGGTCCGACGGCTCGTCGACGAAGCCCTCCAGACCCGCGTCCGCTCCGCCACAAGCGACGAGATGGCCGCCTCCGTCTCCGCCTCCATCATGGACTCCATCGAGTCCATCACCAACGAGCTCTCCGGCAACGACATCTCCACCCGCCTCGAAGAGTTCTTCAACGCCTTCTCCGAGCTCGCCAACAACCCCGCCCAGTCCGTCACACGCGCCGCGGTCCTCGAGACCACCGGCCGCCTCACCGGGCAGATCCAGGCCATCCGGTCCGACTTCGTGGAGCTGCGCGACCAGGTCGACGCCGACATCCGCGCCACCGTCGAAGAGGTCAACGGCCTGCTCTCACGCATCGCCAAGCTCAACGACCAGATCGTCGATTCCGAAGCCGGGGCCGGCGAGAACCCAGGCCTCCGCGACCAGCGCGATGCCCTCCTCGACGAGCTCTCCCAGCAGATTGACATCGCGGTTATCCCGCAGGACACCGGTGCTGTCCGCGTGCTCGTCGGCTCCGAGCCGCTCGTCGAGGGCGAACGCTACCGCGAGCTCCGCGTCAACGAGCAGTTCAACCCCACCACGGAGATGATCGAGTTCGAGGTCCGCACCGTCGACGACGGGACCACCATCTTCCCGAGCGGCGGCCGGCTCGGCGCCCTCATCGATGAACGCGCGAACTCCGTCCAACGCAACATCGACGAGCTCGACACCTTCGCTGCCCAGCTCATCTTCGAGGTTAACCGCCTCCACTCCCAGGGCCGGCCCGACATCGGGCTCACCTCTGCCTCGAGCTCGCTCGGTGTTCCCGCCGCGGACCAGATCCTCGCCCTCAACGACCCCGCCAACCTCACCTTCTCCAACCTGCCGATGCAGGCGAACAACGGCTCCTTCCCCGTCGTCGTCACCGACTCCAACGGCAACCGCGATGTCACCATCGTTGACATCGACCTTGACGGCATCCTCGCCGGCGGCGGCGCCGGCTTCACCGAC
>JBCDJJ010000074.1:0-17762 GCA_038747915.1 Planctomycetota bacterium
GGGTGCGCCTCCCCCCCCCTACCGCCCCCAAACCCCCCGGCCACCCGGCGGGGGTCGGGGCACGCCCCCACCACCGCATTCTGGAACATGAAAACGCAAGATGTTCTAACGAATCATCACGGCCACCCTGTTCGCTCAAGCAGACCCCGTGCGACCGCGTAGTGCTACCCACCGCCTGAACGAAGCTGTTGAGGATTCAATCCATCATCACGGCAGTGCCGAACCGTCCGCACTACCACCCAACCCCCGCAGCGCATCCGGCCCCGCCTCCAGAATCGTCCGGTATACGCCATCATCCTCCGGCGGCCCGCCGATCGTCGCGCCCGTGCCCGGGCACGGCGCCTCTTCCCCGCTCCACACGTGCAGGATCTCGCCGCCCCACACCACCATCGCGGTCGGCGTCGGGTACCACGCGGTCTCGGGGATCTCGAGCACCCCGCGGATGTCGAATACGTCCAGCTGCCGGACTCTCAGGAACGGATCCTCCGTCAGCTCCAGAAACTCCTGATCCTGATCCACGCACGTCAGTTTCATCTGCTCGCACGTGAAGCACCCCGGATCGTGGATGAACAGGTAGTACACCGGATCCTCGATCCCGGCGCTAAACGCCTCCGCGGCGCCAGGGAGGAGCGATGCCCCTTGCTGCAGGAGTTCCGGCCCCGTCGCGCCGAGCTGCTCCACGACTTCATCTTTCTTCGGCGGCGCGCTCGTCTGCGCCACCGCGAACCCGAGCCCGGCGAGTAGCACGCCCGCCACCGTCACGCCCGCAGCCACCTTGAACCGCAGCCCCCACGCCATCGCCAGGCACAACGACCCCACCGCGAACACCACATCCGCTGTGAACGTGAACCCGTTCGGCGGCGTCCACAGCTTGCCGAAGCACCCGCACGGCTCGTTCCGAAGCGTGTAGTACCCCGCGTACCCCGCAAACCCCGCGAACATCAGGGCGGCGCACACCCACGTCACTTTCCACCGATGCACCGCCAGGATCAGCATCACCACAACCATCTCCGCGGTCGCGATCGCGTAATCACGCGGGATCGACTCCTCCAGCAGGCCAAAGAGCGTCGTCTGCTTGTGCGGGTCCAGGCTCGGCGACATCAGCTTCGCCACCGCTGCAAACTGCAGCACCACGCCGATCACCAACCCAAACACCGGCGTGATCACCGCTCGCGGCCCGCTCGGACGCCGCCCACGATCCGGGCGATCCGCACCGGCGCCGAACCCACCACCATCCGTCGTCTGATCCATTAGTCGCTCCGCTCAACCTGGGCTCCCATCCTAGGTTCGTACCTCAACAACCGGTGGCGGAGGCATCCTGCCTCCGCGAGCACCACCAACACCACCAGACCGAGCATTCCGCAACAGATCCCAGCACGCAAGAGAGCCCGCGCCTCTACCCTCGCCACCATGAACCAGCCCCCCTCACCACCACGACCACCATCGTTCTTCTACGGCTGGGTGGTGCTGGCCGTCTCGTCCGTCGCCCTCGCCGCGACCAGCCCCGGCCAGTCCTGGGTCGTCGGCCTCTTCACACTCGAGATCTCCGAGTCGCTCGGTCTCAAAGAGAGCACCATCGCGCTCTGCTACGGCATCGCCACCTTCGCCGCTGCGTTCCCACTCCTCTATGTCGGCACACTCGCCGACCGCTTCGGGCCCCGCATCATCATGGGTACCTCCGCGCTCGCCCTCGGTCTCGGGTGCGTGCTCATCGGCTTCGCTGCGGGGCCCATCTCGCTCGGCGTGTGCTACTTCATCCTCCGTTTCGCCGGGCAGGGCGCACTCGGCCTGAGTTCGAGCCACTCCGTGGCCATGTGGTTCGAGCGGCGGCTCGGCTTTGCCAACGGGCTCAAGGCCCAGTCCATGCCGCTGGCCATCCTCATCGCCCCGCTCGGCATCAACGCCGCCATTGCGGCGCTCGGGTGGGGCACGGCATACGCGCTGCTCGGCGTCCTCGTCTGGGTCGCGGTGCTCCCGCTCGTCGTCTTCCTCCACCGCAACCGCCCCGCGGACATCGGCCAATTCGTCGACGGCGAGACACCACCCATCCCCGCGCCCACCGCCGCATCGCACGCCCCACACGCCCGGCCCGAAGAAGAGCTCATCGCTGCGCTCGCTGTCGAGCAGCCGCCGGCAGAAGAACTCATCGAACCACACGACCCGCCCGCCCCCGATGAACCCAACTTCACCAGGACCGAGGCCCTTTGCGCTCCCGCGTTCTGGATCGTCACCGGCTCACTCGTGCTCTCCGCTCTCATCGGCACCGCGATCGTCTTCCTCGTCGCGCCCATCCTTGAAGCGGCCGGTCGACCCATCACCGATGCGCCGCGCGTCCTCGCAGCGCTCGGCATCACCTCAGCCATCGCCACCCCGCTCGCTGGGATCTTGACCGATCGGTACCCCGGCTCGATCATCATCGTGCTCGCCAACGCGCTGCTCGCCCTCGCCTCGGCCTGCCTCGCCATGTCGGCCCTGCCGTGGCTCGCCGAGATCGCGCTCGCCACGCTCGGCTTCAGCCAGGCGCTGATCTTCATCGGCGGCACCACCATCGTGGCGCGCTTCTTTGGTCGACCTCACCACGGCGCCATCCGCTCCGCGCAGACCTTTTTCATGGTCGCCGGGACTTCCGTCGGCCCGGTGCTCACCACATCGCTCGCCGAAGCCACCGGATACCGGTGGGCGCTCCTCATTCTGGGGGTCTCGTGTCTCCCCGGGGTCATCGCAGGGTGCTTCCTGAGGACCCCGCGGACCCCGCGCCGATAACGCGCGACCCGCGCGCCTCGCAGCGGCTCAACCCGCGCGAACGACGCCGCAGCCCCACACCTGCGGCCTTCGGGTCGCCCCCCGCCCCACGATCGCCGATCCACAACTCGAGTCTGGGAATACACATGCCGTCCCGCAACTACTTCCAGCCATTCCGACTCTCCGAAGCCGCCAGGCGGCAGTTGCTCGATCGCCTCGACGCCAACAGCGCGGCCACGCGCCGCAGCCCGTCGCGCAAGACCCCTCGGTACACCTTCCGTCAGCCCAACCTTCCCCTCCTCGTGAGCCACCCCGGCGGCTCCATCGGACGCTTCCTCGTCTACGCCCGCAACCTCTCCGCCGGCGGGATGAGCTTCCTCCACGGAGGCTTCCTCCACCTCGGCACGAGGCTCGCCGTCACCATGACCGACCGCCGGGGCGAGTCGCACATCGTCATCGGCGAGATCGTCAACACACGCTTCATCATCAACATGCTCCACGAGGTCAACGTCGCCTTCGAAAGCGAGATCGACCCCACGCAGTTTCACGTCGGCAACCCCGACAAGGCCGACACCATCACTGAAAACAAAGACTCCGAGTCGGTCAGCCTGCCCGAGCTCGAGGGCAGCATCGTCTGCGTCGGCGACCGGTCGGTCGAACTCACACAGATCGCTTCCGTCCTTCGCGCCACCGGCCTCACTGTCGACGAGTGCGATACGCTCGGCTCCACGCTCGACCGCATCAAGACCGGCCGCCTCGACCTCCTCCTCGCCGAACCCCGCGTCGACGGTGTGCCCTTCTCCAAGCTCGTCACACGCGCCCGCGCCGAGACCTACCGCGGCCCCATCATGGGCCTGCTCCGCGAGGGTGCGCCGCCCGAAGTCCCCAAGGGTGCCATCGCCGCGATCAACCATCCGCTCGACGCCGTCCTGCTCCTGACTCTCGTCGACACCGAGATCCGCCGCCGGCACGGCAAGCTCGACACCATCCGCCCTGCGATGCCGCCCGAGAGCGACCTCCGCTCCGCCGCTGCCTTCGCCCGGTGGGCCAACGATGCCCGCACCGCCATCGCGCACGCGGTCGTCTCCGGCGAACGCTCCGAACTCATCACCGTCGCCGAACGACTCCTCCAAGGCGGACGCCGGCACGGCTACGCGCCCATCACCGACTCCGCCACTCAGCTCCTGGACTGCTGCCGAAGCAACGACCCCGACCGCTCACCCCGCGCCGAGGTTGTGCAGCTCGTCCGGCTCTGCGGCGCCGTCGCGCCCCCCATCGACGCCGACGAGGCCGACACCAGCGCCAGAGCCGCGTAACGCACCCACCACTCGCGTTTCGAGGCCCGGTGGTGGGAGCGTCTCGCTCCCACGAACACTCACCCACAGGTGGCCGGTGCCCACGCCGAGTGCTGTGGAGACGACGCGAAGCGGCCTCTCCACAACCACACCCCACGCGCAAATCACCGATCTCACGGAGACCGGGCACCATCGCCGCGCGCCGAGCTACCCTCGCACTGAACCACCACACACCGCGAGTCGTACCCGCACCATGCACCCCGTTACACCCAGAGAGCCCCCCACCACCCTCGCGCCCGAGGACGCCGCAGCACTCGAGCGCATGCGCACCCTCACCCCGCTCGCCGACCCCACAGCACTCCTGCCCGATGTCCCCCCCGCGCGGATCCCCCGACATATCGCTGTCATCATGGATGGCAACGGCCGGTGGGCCGCCGAACGCGGCTTCCCACGAGCCTTTGGGCACCGCATGGGTGCGCGCGCCACCCGTGCCCTCCTCGACGCCGCCGAGCGCATCGGCATCGAGGCCCTCACCCTCTACTCCTTCAGCGCCGAGAACTGGAAGCGACCGGCCGACGAAATCGAGCAGCTCATGCTCCTTTACGTCGCCTACATGGACGGCGAACGTGATGCCCTCGTCCGCCGCAACATCCGGTTCCGCCAGATCGGCCGCCGCGAGGGCCTGCCCCAAGACGCGCTCGACGCGCTCGACCGCACGCTCGACGCCACCGCGAGCTGCACGGGCCCCACACTCTGCCTCGCCATCAACTACTCCGCACGGCAAGAACTCGCGGACGCCGCTCAGCGACTCGCCGAGCGCGCAAGCGCCGGCACCCTCGACCCACGCGACATCACCGAAGACACACTCGAGCGCGAGCTCGACACCGCCGGCCTCCCCGACCCCGACCTCCTCGTCCGCACCGCGGGCGAGCTCCGCCTGAGCAACTTCCTCCTCTGGCAGCTCAGCTACGCCGAGCTCTACGTCACCAACACACTCTGGCCCGACTTCGACGCGGGCTCCCTCCACACCGCCGTCCGAGCCTTCGCATCACGCCAGCGCCGCTACGGCGGACTCGACACCGAGCCGGCCACAGGTGTTACCGATCATCACGACCCGCCCTCGTACAACGGCACACAATGAGCCCCCAGATGTACATCCGAACCGCAACCGGTGTCCTCGTGGCATGCCTCGTGCTCGTCGCACTCGCCCCAGGCTGCGCGACCTCAACCGACCGTCACCACGCCACCAACGACACCTGGCAACGAACCAGCATCTACTTCGGACGAGATGTCCGCGGAACAGACGAAGTCACGCTCGCCCAGTTCAACAACTTCGTCGACACCCACCACGCTCCACACGTCGACGGAATGACCATCTACGACGCGAGCGGCCGGTACACGAGCGACACCGGCCACATCGAATCGGAACGATCCTTCGTCGTGACCCTTCTCTACCCAACGACCACCGAGCGTGACACACGCCGCGCGATTCACACCGCGGCCACAGCGTATATCGCGCGCTTCCATCAGTCATCGGTTCTCGTCGAACACTCCGCATCAGATGTTCAGTTTATAACAGAATAGAATATTTTTCTAAACTCCGGTGAAAAACGGCGGCCATACAAAGATGGCCGCCGCAACATCAGATACCGAGTGGTAACACGAAATGTATCATATTTAGTTGCGAGCGCGATGCGGGCGCCGAAACAAGATCTTCAGCCACTCTGTGATGGCAACTCGCACTTCGCGAATAATCTCCACAGTCAAAGCAGGCTTCGGCTCCATCAGCTTACCAATCGCCTCAATGATTGCAACGTACTCATTCTTCGAAGAAGCTTGGTTGTTGTCGCGAGAAGTATGATGCGACGCCTGAGCATAGTCTTTCATCGAATGCCCTTTCAGTGATGATCTTCTCTCACGAGTGCTGGACGACACGACTCACCACGCCAACGCTGGCGTGGCCTCCACTAGTAGTGCGAAGTGGGAATTCCTGAGGCACCAGAAAGTGTGGCCCGGTGGCGACGCCAAGTCCGCAATCTCCGCAGAAGCACAAGACACCGATCGCGCAGAAAAAAGCCCCGCTCGCACGGGGCCGTGATCAACTCACAGGAAGTATCGGCAATGACTCACGCGTGCTCTGCGTCGCCGAGTCGGGTCCGAAGACTGTCGCGGGCAGCGTCAACCAATCGCTGATCGCTCTGAATCGTGCGCAGCTCTTCGATGAGGTGCTCTGGAACAACTCCACCGGCTGTTGCCAGATCCCAGGCCTCATGCACACGGGCGAGATCCCCGGCCCCAAACGCCACGCCAGCGTGCTCGGCAAGCAGAACGCGCTGACGGATCTGGTCACGACTCTCCTGTGAGATCGCGAGCACGTGCGCCCACGCCAGGTCACGCACGGTCCCCGCATCCTTGCCCTCCGCCGTCAGGTCCACCGCCCACTCGTGAAGCCTCGTCGCAGAATTGAAGTCGCACGCCGCCAGCGCGTAGTCGACCGACGGAAGACCGAATACGTCGGCTTCGTGCCGAGCAGCAGCGTCCAAGGACGCAAGCTGTGACCTGATCCGCACGAATACATCCCGATACTCACCGGCTTCGAGGACATCGCCCGCGAGGATCGCCAACGACTGCAGCACAAAGACGCCGCCATAGGAATGCGGCCCCAGTAGAGCATGAGCAGCCCGAGCCCCGGTGAAGGCTCGAAGAAAAGGCGAATCCCCCTTGCGCAGCACCAGAGAAACATCCGAGATCGGATCCAGGTTCAAGCCGTCGGCAAGGTAGGCGCGCAGGAAATCGAGCAGCCATCGCCGCGCGACGGTCGTATCCTCGGCCGGTTGGACCGATGGCGTGATCGTGTCAACACCGTACATCTGCTTGAACGCCGCCGAGGCGTCTTCACGAGCCAGATGAACGAGCACGTACCCCGTCCGACGCCGCAGCTCCGGATCTCGATCGTTCGCCACAAGGCTGTCGTAGCACTCGGCGAGCTCATCAAGACGGTCGTTCCTTCGTTTAATCACCATTAATCGGCTCCTGGACCGTGTGCACAGCGCTCTTGATCGTTTTGCGATCAACCTGAACGCCCTTCGACGCCAGCCACCGTTGCAGCCGGCTGTAGTTGAGGCGCTGGTTGTTCGGCCGAACGATGTCGTCGATGACGTTGGCCTGAGATTCGGCGTTGCTAAGCAGCGAGGCGATCATCTCCACAACGCGTCGCTCCTTCTTCGTAAGAGACATGGTCGGGTGCATCACGCGAGACCTCAACGCCGCCTCGCGCTCGAGTTGAGCGTGGTCGACCCCACCCGATGCTTCGTCCTCGTCAGACTCGTCGATCGGCGCCTTGGCCTCGATCTCACACGCGAGGGCGGGGTCGAGGGTGCCAAACGCCCGCGCGCGCTCTCCCCCACTGGCGAGCACATCCGGGTGCGCGAAAAGCCAGCCGATCACTACCGCGTCATCGTCGATCGACGATGCGCTCGGCAGCACGTCGATCAGTCGGCGAACGTTCCGCTTCACGAAATCATCAAAGCTGCCAGTGCGGAGCGCGTTGTACAGCACGTCCACGTCAGTGTCATCGTGGTGGCCGACGTTCAGCAGCACGCCGAGCCGCTCCAGTCGCAGCAATCGAAGCCGTGTCATGGCGTTGTCGATGCGGTCGTTACCTGTCATGTGCCGGTCTCAGAGTCAAGAGAGGAGAGGGCAAGCACAAAACGCTCAAATCAATCGTGTTGTCATCAGTTCGCGGCGGCACGAAACTGGGCGTCCTGCGGCATGCTCACGGCGTGCCAGACCACCTCACCGCTCGCGACATCAGCCTGGTGGCTCGACGGTCCCGCCGCCTGCGAGACTGGCACCACGCAGAAAATGACCGCTGCCACGGCAGCAGCGGCCGTGACAGAACGGTTCATCACACCAAAGGCACCAAGAACAGAGCGCGCGAAGAGACGACGAGCGGTCAACGCACCGGTCGAACGCGACATGGGAGATTCCTTTCGATCAGCAAGACTTCGAATCCGAACGAGCCGCTTCCACACGGCTCTCCAATAGAGAGTTGAAACTGGGACTTTTGGACTGTGGTAGGATCATGCACCAACCGCTGGCCACAGCACATCGTGATTCGATCACCCAGTGAACGGCTTGCAAGTGGCCTCGAGTAACATCTACTACAGCCCTCGAACCGAGCGGTTCATTATTCGTACTGCCCACATAAGGGGGTGGCGAGACGTGCTCATCCAACCACATCGCAGCGATAGGCACCGCAGAACGTCGATCCGCTCATCATCGCAGCCTTCGCCAACGCCCACACCGTGAGCTGTGACGCGAAGCATGTCTGTCCCAGCTCGATGGCTCGAGCCACATAACGCACCGTGCTGTCGCTATCGAGGAAGGGGCTGCGGCATTCCGTCGTGCCCGGAGAGCGACAGGTGATAGTGCAGCTCGTGCGCAATCAGCAGAGCCATCACACCTGACCCAGTCCGTGCCCAACCAACCACAGAGCAAGATCGAGCACGAAGAGCATAGGTACGCACGACAACCGGCAGGAGGTCATCAACGCATCATCTCCAGCAATCGAGCGCCGCCCCACTCAAGCAGGTGAAGCGAATACAACGCACGCGCGTGAACACTGTGCGTTGCCGGGTACGCGCCGTGCGCATCGACGCACAGCGGCCACGTGGTGTGAGAGGGAAACGGGAATCAGCTTCCGAGCGCAGCGATGAGGTCGGTCACGTCGACACCATCGATCGTGCTGTCGTCGTTGAAGTCCGTCGGGTTGTCGAGGAACGACGCCAGATCGAACGCATCGCTCTCGAACGAGCCGTTGATGTCACCGGGCGCAAAGTCCTCGACCAGCACGACACCGTTGATCTGGTACCCGAAGCGGCCGCGCCCGCCGAACTCCGCGGCGAACACGTCAAAGTCGACATCGGCCCCGCGGTAGTTGCTGCTGAAGAACGACACCGTGGTGCCGATCGGGATGAACGAGTCAAACACCGTGTTCGGCTCGGGCGTACCCACGTTGAACATCTGGTTGAACGCCGGATCGTCGGGGCGCGCCCGGAACGAGAACCCGATCCGCGACGAGCCGATCTGGAAGTCAATGTCGTAGTACTGCTCACCCGGGCCGAAGCTCGCCCGGTCCCACAGCGAGAGCACCGCGTCGATGGGCTCATCGACCGCGTCGAGGTTCAAGCTCTCCGCGCCGCCAACGATCGTCAGATCGATGATCTGCGGGCCCAGGTAGTCAGTCAGAGAACCACCCTGGTTCTGCCGGTTGCCGTCGAAAATCAGCGAACCCGGCCCCGGAACCCGAAAGGTGATCGTCAGATCGGTGTTGCGATAGTTCGTGCCGATATCAAAGCCATCGCCAGAGTCAAGATCCTGCACGAACGACTCGGCATCGCCGGTCAGCGTGAAGGTTTGGCCGAGGGCCGACGAAGCGCCGAACGCGAACAACGCAAGCAAGGCCGACGTGCGTGCGATCATCATGAAGGTCTCCTTAACGAACAGATGCAGCGAGAACACCACGACACCACCCGCCAGCCATCGCGGGCGCCACCAGCCGGGTGAACAAATCGATGACATCGAGAACGGTCGGGAGGCCGAGGGGCGTGCGACTCACGCACCACGCCGACGTGAAACCCAAGCCATGCCCCGAGAACATCGAACCGGAGAGTCCAAGGGCCCCCAATAGACCCCATCAGCTCTACGATACGTACGAACATCATTGCGTCAATCATTAATGAAATAATTCTGGCTCCCAGACCATCGGCGGATATCCTCTTCCCATGGCCGAAACACGCCTATCGCCCGACGGGGCATCGGTCGCCGACCCCACATGGGCAACGCCCTTGGGGCTGGATCAGGCATACGCCGACTTCCGTGTGGGCCTGGTCCGGGTGCTCACCTCAGCAGGGGTCGACCCACGTTCCGGCACCTCCATCGCCTCGGCCCTCGGGATCAACCGACAGCTCGCGTGGCAGATCGCCACGATCTCCGGCGAGTCCGGCACCGCGCCGGGCCTGGGCGTGCTGCCCGGCAAACGCGGGCTCGACCTCTTCGCCCAAGCCTGTGAGCGGCAGCTCGACGATCGCTCGCTCGTCGAGGCACTCCGAGCGCGGATGCGCTCACTCGAAGAGGCCATCACCGCGCACACCGGAGACCGGGCCTCCCTCGGGCTCTTCGCCGCCGCCCTCGACCCGCACACGCTGGGCGACACATCCGAGGCACTCCGGCGCGACGGCTTCCGCGCGCAGTGCACGCTGCTGGGCATCAAAGCCGCCACGCAGGTCCGCGGCGTGATCTTCGCGCCCTCGCGCCGCGGCGATCCGTCCGCTGTCTCACTCGCGACCTATCAGTGCTTCACCGACCTGGTACGCCTCCGTCGCGACCGGCCCTGCCGACTCCTCTTCATCGAAGCCCCGACCCACGACGACGGCTCCCCAGCGATGAGCGCCGACACCATGCGTGCGCACATGCAAGAGAAGTTCGAACTCGACGCCGCCCTCTCCACCGGTTCGATCGACGCCGTCGACATCGTCGTCCAGGGCGTCCGCGGGTGGGTCGTCCTCCAGCCCGGAGAAACCGGCCGGAGCGGCCGCAGCAACCTCGTCTTCACCGGATCCGCCTCCTACGAACACCCCCGCTACCGCACCTCGCGCGACATGTACAACCAGATCGGCATGGTCACCTACGTCCCGACCGAGACCATGCACATCGATTGCCTCATACCACGCTCCTTCGCCGAACAAGGGTCCTTGCTCAAGAACATCTCGGTGAGCTGTTTCGATGCATCCACCGGCCTCCCGATGCGACCGGTCACCACCGACGACCCCGCCTACCTCTTCTCGCTCCTCGAGTCACAGCCGATCTCGGCGACCGAACTCGCGTGCGACACCACCACCCCCCGCATGGCCGAAGCGGTAGATCGGGCCGCTCGCCGCGTCGGATGCACCATCGATCAACTCGTCGGCGTCCGCTTGACATCGAGCTTCGCAATGTCGCCCATGAACTTCGTGGTCTCACGAACCCTGCCCGACCGCGGCGCCTAGCGCCACGCGACGCACACACGGGCCGCCCAACACACTCTTTCATTCCGTCCACGCGACACCGCGTACACCGGGCTTGTCGCGTCCCTCGCGCTCGCCCACCGCCTCACCCTTGGCGTGCGACTCGTCGGTGCTGGCGTCGCCGTCAACTCAACCGGCACTCCGCCTCCACCGGCATCGACACCCTGAGCGCAACCACCATCACCGGAGACACGCTCAAGCGGACGCTCGAGACCGCTCGCGTCCCGGAACACGACCAACTCGTTCGCACCGACCACGAACTCCACCTCAACAACGTCATTTCCCATCAGCTCAGCGACGCCAAGCTCCACGTCACCAACACCTTCTGACCCGACTTCGGCGATGTCTCACTCCAAAACACCATTGGTGCCGCCATCATATGCGCGCACACGACGCGAAACGACGCGTCCAAGCCCATGTCCCCGCACACCTCTGTCTTTCGTGGAGACACACCGTGGCCACACAACGCACCCGCCTGTCAAAGGACGAGGCAGCGCTCCTGCTGATCGATCACCAGTCCGGGCTGATCTCGCTCGTCCAGGACTTCTCGCCCGACGATTTCAAGAACAACGTCCTGGCACTCGCCGACATCGGCAAGTTCTTCAATCTGCCCACCATCCTCACCACGAGCTTCGATGAAGGACCCAACGGTCCGATCGTCCCCGAGCTCGAAGAGATGTACCCCGATGCGCCGTTCGTCCACCGGCCCGGCCAGATCAACGCCTGGGATAATGAAGAATTCGTCGAGGCGGTCAACGCAACCGGACGCAAACAGCTCATCATGGCCGGTGTCGTGACCGATGTCTGCGTCGCCTTCCCCGCCCTCTCCGCCATCGAGCAGGGCTACGAGGTCTTCGCCGTGACCGACGCGTCCGGCACGTTCAATCACGTCGTGCAGCAAACCGCGTGGAACCGGATGAGCCAGGCCGGCGTCCAGCTCGTGAACTGGTTCGCCGTCGCATGCGAACTCCAACGCGACTGGCGAAACGACATGGAAGGACTCGCGAACCTGCTGTCCAATCGCCTGCCGAACTACCGCAACCTCATCACGAGCTACAACCGCATCCAGGCCGCAGCGCCTCATTAACCACGCTCGAAATCTCGAGATGCCGCGCGCACGCCGCTTCGATAGATCGAGCGAGTCACTCGTCGCGCCCTTCGAGTGCTCCGGCGCCCGTTGGGCGATCGAGCCATCGCCATCACAGCCCACACCACCACATGTCAGAGGAGATAACCGCGAGTCACGATCAGCATCACCCGAGCCGTCGCACGATCTTGGGCGCCGGGCTCGCTGCGATCGGAGCCGCGGCCACCGGGTGCGCACGCACACAGCGGCCGCCCGGAGCACCTCCTCAGAGCGCGCCCGACACGGTGCTATTCAACGGTCGAATCACCACCCTCGATCCTGCGACTCCCGAAGCACAAGCAATCGCCATGGCCGATGGACGTGTCCTCGCCACCGGAACGGACGACGACATCCTGCCGCACGTCAAGCCCGAGACCATCACGATCGATCTCCGTGGCCGCCGTGTCATCCCCGGGCTCAATGACTCTCACACCCACGTCATCCGCGGCGGGCTCAACTACAACATGGAGCTCCGGTGGGACGGCGTCTGGTCGCTCGCCGATGCGCTCGAGATGCTGCGAATCCAGGCGGCGCGCACCCCGGCGCCGCAGTGGGTCCGCGTCGTTGGCGGATGGTCGGAATTCCAGTTCAAAGAACGACGCATGCCCACGGTCGACGAGATCAACGCGGTCTCACCCGATGTACCGGTCTTCATCCTGAATCTGTACTCCAGCGCGATCCTGAACCGTGCAGCGCTCCGCGCGCTCGGCTACGACCGCGACACGCCCGAGTACGACAGAGGACAAATCGTCCGAGACACCGATGGAAATCCAACAGGGCTCCTGCTCGCACGCCCCAGTGCACTCATCCTGTACAAGAGCCTGGCAATGGGTCCGAGGCTCGGCATCCAGGACCAGATCAACTCCACGCGACACTTCATGCGGGATCTCAACCGCCTCGGCATCACCAGCATCATCGATGCCGGAGGCGGCGGGCAAAACTACCCCGAGGACTACGAGGTCATTCAAGCCCTCCGTGACCGCGACGAGATGACCGTCAGGGTCGCCTACGACCTGTTCGCACAGAACCCCGGGACCGAACTCGACGATTTCAAACGCTGGACACGCATGGTCCGACCCGGGCACGGCGACGACATGCTCAAACTCGTCGGCGCCGGAGAGAACCTGACATGGGCCGCAGCGGACTTCGAGATCTTCACACAGCCACGGCCAGACCTCGCCGGCGACATGGAGAGCCAGCTCGAACCCATCGTGCGACTCCTCGCCGAAGCGCGATGGCCGTTCAGGATCCACGCGACGTACGACCAGTCCATCACCCGATTCCTCGATGTCTTCGAGCGAGTCAACCAGGAGATCCCGTTCCAGCAGCCAGGTCGAGCCCTGCACTGGTTCATCGACCATGCTGAAACCATCAGCGACCGCAACATCGATCGCATCGCCGCCATGGGCGGCGGCATCGCGGTGCAGCACCGCATGATGTTCCAGGGCGAGCACTTCCTCGAACGCTACGGCGCCGAACAGATCGCACGCACACCCCCGCTCCGCAACATCCTCGACTCCGGTGTACCGCTCGGAGGCGGCACAGACGGTACACGCGTGGCCAGCTACAACCCATGGATCTCCCTCGCCTGGATGGCCACCGGACGCACGCTCGGCGGCCTCCAGATGTACACCGACGACAACATCCTGTCCCGCGAAGAAGCGCTCCGAGTCTGGACACACGGCAGCGCGTGGTTCTCATCCGAGCAGTCACACAAGGGCACGCTCACCCCCGGCGCCTACGCCGACCTCGCCGTCCTCACGCACGACTACATATCGTGCCCCGACGCCACGATCAAGGACATCGAATCACTCCTCACCGTGATGGATGGCACCATCGTCCACGCCGCCGGCGAGTTCGCGCCGCTCGCCCCACCGCTACCCGCGGCGAGCCCGGACTGGTCACCCGTGCGAGAGTTCGGGGGCTACGGCGCACCGCTCTACGTCGCACGGGCCGCTCGTGACCTGCAGACCCACACCTGCGCAGGCCACGGGCACCACGGATCCTCGTGCGGACATCACGCGCACACGCACGCACCACTCGTCGCGTCAGCACCCGGCTGGACCGACGGCCCAGCCCACCCCTGGGACCCCGGGTGCGCCTGCTTCGCCTTCTAGTAATCCACACCCGCGCGAGATCACCGCCACCGATCCAGAGCCTCGCACCGTCGGAGCAGGTGTTCGCCCAACCGCAGACACCGACGTACCTTTCATCGCGTGCTCGCCCACCGCCTCACCCTCGGCCCCGTCCTCCTCCTTGCCGTCATCGCGCTCTTCTGGCTCGACCAGTGGCTCGAAACCGCCATCGGCATTCCCGGTCTCATCGTCCTGCCCCTCCTCCTCCTCGTTGCCGCCGGCGCCGCTGTCGAACTCAACCGCCTCTTCACCGCTGCCGGCATCCGCACCACCGCCCCAGCAGTGGTCGCCGCCGCCACGCTCGGCCTGCTCATCTCCGGCTTCACCCGGGAGGAGGCCGCCGGCGTCTCCGGCGTCGCCCTGGTCGGAACGGTCGGCATCGGCGTGCTCCTCGGTGCGATGCTCTACTACTCGCGGTCACGCGAGCTCCGCGGCCTCACCGCGGCCAGCAGCGCCACCCTCCTCGCCTTCGTCTACCCCGGCGTGCTCTGCGGCTTCTTCTACGTCGTCCGCCGCGAGTTCGAGCCCGGCGGGTGGCTCATCCTCGCCATCCTCCTCATCGTGAAAGCGTCCGACATCGGCGCCTTCTTCGTCGGCCGGTCGCTCGGCCGCCACAAGCTCATCCCGTGGGTCAGCCCCGGCAAAACCTGGGAAGGCCTCGCCGGCGGCGTGCTCACCTCCGCAGCCGTCGCCATGGCCCTCTCCACCCTCTGGACCCCCGCTGGTGGCCACTTCGGCCATCCCCTCCTCCTGGCAGCGGGCATCGGCGCCCTCTTCGGCCTCGTCGGCCAGGGCGGCGACCTCGTCGCCTCCATGCTCAAACGCGATGCCGGCGTCAAAGACGCCTCATCCCTCCTCCCCGGCTTCGGCGGCGTGCTCGATGTCATCGACAGCCCCCTCCTCGTCGCCCCTCTCGCCTACTGGATCTTCGCGGCCCTCGAACTCCTGGCTGACGCCGCACCGAGTCCGGGCTAGACTCCTTCCGATGAGCAGGGTCCGAGGTCGACACATTTCAGGGTGGTGAGCGTATGGGCGCAACGAGCAAGCTTTTGGCGCTATACCGAGTGGATCAGCAACTCCGCGGTGTGAAAAGCAGGCTCGATCAAGCCCAACGATTCCTCAGACGCCAGGAACACCTCGCCGGCGAGATCGAGACCAAGCACGAGGCCGTCAAGGCCCAGATCCGCCAGCTCGAAGCCGCCTCGCACAACGCCGACACCGAGGTCAGATCGCTCGACGAGCGGATCGAGTCACTCCGCGACCGCATGAATAACGCCCGCTCCCACAAGGAGCACCAGGCCACCCTCACCGAGATCAACACCCTCAAGGCCGACCGGAGCGGCCTCGAAGACACCGCTCTCGAGCACATCACCTCGCTCGAAGAGCTCCGCGAACGACTCACCGAGCTCGAGGCCGAACTCAAAGAACGGCTCGGCGTCCGCGATCAGGCCATGGCCGACCGCGACGCCAAGGCCGCTGAGATCGAGGGCCGCGTCAAAGAACTCGAAACCGAGCGAGCCACCAAGGCCTCCGACTGCCCCGCCGATGCGCTCCGCGAGTACGAAGACCGCATGGAGATGGGCCTCGACGACGTGATGGCCCCCGTCATCGAAGAAGACCGCCGGAACATGGTCTATATCTCCGAAGCCTCGAACCAGGCCCTGCCCATCGAGCTCGTCAACAAGCTCCTGCTCCGAGAAGGCATCGTGATCGACCCCTTCTCCGACGCCATCCTCTACCTCCCCGACGACCTGCGCGAGTCACTCGAGAACGCCGCCGAGAAGAAACGCAAGAAAAAAGCCGCCGAAGCGAGCGCCTGACGCCCCCCGAAGCCGGTGGTGGGAGCGTCCTGCTCCCACGAACACCTGCCCAAGACCATGAGCAACGGGCCATCGGAGCGAAACGCTCCTGCACCGTAGCCGAGCAAGAGCTGCCGCTGCCCGCACACCGGCGACGATCCTGTTCGCCACCCGCCGCACGCGAGGGCACCGACATCAAAGTAAGAGAACTACACACAGACGACATCCCCGCCCTGGCAGAACTCGCCGCCAAGACCTATGCAGAAACCTTCGGTCACAGCCTGACACCGCAGGAACTGCAAACACAGATCAGGGACACGAGATCAGAAGCGTGCTTCCGGTCGGCGATAAGCACCGACACGATCCTTCTCGCTATCGTTGATGACAGGCTGGCAGGGTACATCCAGTTGAGCGATGTCAAAGTCGATGTACAAGGCATACAGCCTGGACCGAACGATCAGGCTGTGAACGCTGTGTACATCCACTCCGACTATCAAGGACAAGGCATCGGCCGGGCACTCATGGATGCCGCCTTCGACCACCCACGCTTTGCGCAGGCCGAGAACATCTTCATCGACGTGTGGGAGGAGAACACACGAGCGCTCGAGTTCTATCTGAAGTACGGCTTCGACACTGTCGGCACATGTGATGTCACAGTCGAAGGCACAGTTGTCGGTTCCGACCTCGTGCTCATGCGCTCAGCACGAACGGGCACCGTGCAATAACCACGCGCTGCGTGCGTGCATCAGCTCCCCGGGAAACGGCCCTTGAGGACCTTGCGCAGTCGTGTTCCCGGATGCGGTGGTGAGAGCGTCCCGCTCCACGGTCGGACCACGGACACTTGTGGGTGAATGTTCGTGGGAGCGGGACGCGCGGGTGCCACTGGTGGCTTGCCCACCAGTGCGAACGCCAAAGCCCTTGAACACTGGCGGGCAAGCCGCCAGTGGCACCCAAGTCCCGGAGTCGGTCGATCCACCGCTGAGACTGGCAAGATGAGTTGACTTGGTCTGCCCTAGAGCGTGTTCATCTCACTCATCATCCGCTCGAGCGTGTCCTCGGGGTCATCCACCGGCTCATCGCGCGACTTGGACCGCGTGCTGGTGTTCGAATCGGCACCCTCGACCGGCGCACCGACCTCTTCGGGTATCTCGATCCCGCCCTCACCGAGCTCGGGCTGCTCGTCGACGACCTCCTCGGCGCCCGCTGCCGCCTTGGCCCGCTCGGCCTCCTGGCGACGCTTGATGGTCTCGATCCGCTGTTTGTCCGGCGACAAAATCATGTTCATCCGCCGGCCCGCGGAACGCATCGGCGTCTCAACCTTGGAGATGTCCCCGAGTTCCTCGACGATCTTCTTGAGCCGCTCGATGCCGATGCCCTTGTGGGCCATCTCGCGGCCGCGGAACTGGGCCACCAGCTGAACCTTGTGACCTTCCATCAAGAACTTGCGGGCCTGCGCCACGCGGATGCCCACATCGTGCTCGTCGATCTTCATCGAGCGGCCGAGGCGAACTTCCTTGAGCTCCTGGGACTTCTGCTTCGGCCCCGGACGGTTCTTGCTCAGTTCGTACTTGTACTTGCCGTAATCGGTGATCTTGCAC
>JBCDJJ010000075.1:0-17729 GCA_038747915.1 Planctomycetota bacterium
CCGCGGTTCGTGCCACACCCGAGACGAGCAACCTGATGGGCCCCGCTGGGGCCCTGCTGGCTCACGAGGGCATGACGACGCTCGGCGTGGGCTGGTGGGTCGTCGTGCTGGCGGTGGGCGGCGCGCTCGCCCACCTCGCCTGGCGCGGCCCGATCTCTCACCTTGCGCTGCGGCTGCTCGGCGTGGGTGTGATCGCGTGCGCTGCAGCCGCTATGCACGCCCTGGTGCTGCCCAGCCGATCGAGCCTGCCCGAGGGCGGCGGCGGGCTGGTGGGGATCGTCCTGGCCCACGTGTTCGGCGAGCGGTTCGGTGTGGCGGGCACGCTGCTCGTCCTGGCAACCATCGCGGCGATCGGCGCGACCATCGCCTTCGACCGGTGGCTGGTGATCGTGCCCAGGCTGATCTCGGCCGCACTCCGCCGGACGGGCGCCGTCGCAGCGCGGACCGGGCACGCGACGCTCTCCACGGTGAAAGCACGGGCCACCGAGGCGGGCGAACGGTCGCGCGTCGAAGCACGTCGGCGGCGCGGGCTTGGCTCGCTGCTCCGCAGGGCCGCGGCCCGACCGATCGGTGCCAACGACGACGAATCGGAAACGCCACCGATCAAAAGTCCGCGACGCGATGACTTAGAGGACGAGCCCGTTCGCGTTAGCGCCGCCGAAGAAGATGAGGAGTGGGTGGAGGAGGACGAAGACGCCGACTGGGTCGACGAGGTCGAGACGCCCGAAGACGCAGACGAGGACGAGGAAGACGACGAACTCTCCGACACCCAGATCCGCGAGAAGATCGACGCACTGCCGGTGTTCTTCGGCGCGTCCGAGGCCGCATCCGCGACCCAGGCCGACCTCGAAGCCCTGCGGGCCGAACGAGCCGCTGAGGACGAGGCGGAGCGGAGCTACGTCTTCCCACCGCTCGACCTCCTCGAAGAGCCCGAGGCCGACTTCAACGAGCGGCTCGAGGCGTACGTCCGCGAGCAGGCCGAGGCACTCGAGCACGCGCTGCACCAGTACCGCATCAAGGGCGCGGTGACCGGCATCGAGTCGGGCCCGGTGATCACGCTGTACCACGTGAAGCTCGCGCCGGGGACGAAGGTGGCCGCGGTCGAAGCGGTGGACAAGGACATCGCGCGGGCGCTCAAGGCGGTGAACATCCGGATCGTGCCCAACACCGAGGGGCGCGACACGGTGGGCGTGGAGGTCCCCAACCAGACCAAGGAGAAGGTGCGTCTCAAGGAGCTCATGACGAGCTCCGACTCGATCGCGAAGATGAAGCTGCCCATGTTCCTGGGCAAGGATGCGTCGGGCCGCCCGCTCGTGAGCGACCTGGCGAAGCTGCCGCACATGCTGATCGCCGGCACCACGGGCTCGGGCAAGAGCGTGTGCATGAACGCGATCATCATGGGCTTCCTCTACACGCAGAAACCGACGGATCTCAAGATGGTGCTGGTCGACCCCAAGATGGTCGAGATGAGCCAGTTCAAGGACATCCCGCACCTGCTGTGCCCGGTGGTGACGGAGATGGGCAAGGCCGCCGCGATCCTCGAGTGGGCGGTGCAGAAGATGGACGAGCGGTACGAGCTGCTCGCCGAGGCCGGGTGCCGCGACATCAGCTCGTACAACAAGCTCACCTGGGAGGAGCTGCTCGAGATCTTCCAGCCCGACAACGAGCTTCAGGAAGCCAAGATCCCGCGCAAGCTCCCCTACATGGTGTTCGTGATCGACGAACTCGCCGACCTGATGATGACCAACAAGGAGGTCGAGGGCTCGATCGTCCGGATCGCGCAGAAGGCGCGTGCCGTTGGCATCCACCTGATCCTCGCTACGCAGCGGCCGCAGGCGAATGTCGTCACCGGTCTCATCAAGTCGAACATGCCCGGGCGGGTCAGCTTCCGCGTGGCCTCGGGTGTGGACTCCCGCATCGTGCTCGACCAAAAGGGCGGCGAGTTGCTGCTCGGCCAGGGTGACATGCTGATGATCACCCCCCGCAGCTCGCAGGCCATGCGCGCCCAGGGCACGCTGGTCGACGACGACGAGATCCGTAAGGTCGTCCGCTTCGTCAAGGAGCACGGCACCGCGAGCTACAGCCGCGAACTCGTCACCCTCAAAGACTCCGGCTTCGATGCGCTCGACGCCGACCCCTACTCCGCCGAGGCCCACGAGCAGAAGATGCGGGAGAGCGCCCAGGAAGACCCGCTCTTCGATCGGGCGGTCGAGATCGTGCTCGAGACCCGTCGCGGCTCCGTCTCGCTGCTTCAGCGCCGGTTGGCGATCGGGTACACCCGCGCCAGCCGGCTCATCGAGATGATGGGCTTCTGCGGCATCATCGGTCAGCACAAGGGCTCGGTCGCTCGCGAGGTGCTCATGACTCCCGAGCACTGGGAGCAGATCAAGGCCCGAGCCCAGGCACGGGGTGACGAGGCGGATGCCTCGCTGTTCACAGGTGACGATGACCCCGAGGCGGGCACGGTCGACGAGGACGACATCGTCGCATCCGAACCGGGCGACCTCGCACTCGACACCGACGATGTGCCGTTCGATGTCGACGAGGACGCGAGCGAGGCCGCGGTTGCGGTGCATGCGCGCAAGGTCGACGGCGCGAGCGACGAAGCAACGGTCGAGCCGAAGCCCCAGCGTGGTGGGGCTGAGGCAGCAACCGACCACGCCCTATCCTCGGTCGACCAGGGAACGGATACGGCCGAAGTCGATGACACCGAGGCCGCCGACGAGGAATCATGGGACGAGGACGAGGACGAGGACGAGGACTGGGAGGACGACGCCGAGGTGGCCGACGAGAGCGACGACGAGCACGACGAGCACGACGAGCACGACGAAGAAGGCTGGGGCGAGGACGATGTGGAAGAGGGAGACGAGGACGACGACTCCCAAGCGAGCGACGAAGCCGACGACACGGAGGATGAGGACGAGGATCCGGACGCCGAGCCGGCTGGTGAGCAGGACGACACCGAAGAAGGCACCGACGAGGGTGAGTGGGAGTACGAGTACGTCGACGAAGACGGCAACCCGGTCGACGAAGACGGCAACCCCATCGATGCGGAAGAGGAGTACGACGACGACGAAGCCGACGAAGACGAGGAGTGGGAAGAGAGCGACGAGCTCGACGAAGAGGCCGTGGAAGACGAAGCCGAACGCGTCTGAACGATGCGGCGATCAGTCGCAGACGGTGCCGAACGCGACGAGCACCGCGACGAAGTCCGCTGTGTTCACTTCGCCATCAAAGTTCACGATGTCGCCCCCGCGGGCGTCACCCGGAAGCGTCTGACTTCCAAAGCCCACCAGCACGGCGATGAAGTCGTCGGTATCGACATCGAAGTCACCATCGGTATCACCGGGCCGATCGCACGTCGGCTCGACGACCACGCACCGCTCGTTCGGCTGCAGACCGTTGATGGCCTGAACGATGCCCGAGGGCCACTCCACGCGGAGCTCGTGCACCGATCCAATATGGTCGCCCAGACCAAAGTGAGCGGTGACCTCGTCGTGCGACAGGTAGTGGCTCGACGCGTTCACCTCGCGCAGCTGCGGCTGACCGCCATCGGTCGGCGTGAGGATGACACGGGCCCCGAGGCCGAAGGAGTTCGACGTGGTGCCGACAAGGTCGACGCGGAGCCAGCCGCCCGCCGCAGCATCGTTGCGGTACATCACCGCGGTACCGGGGTTGTTGACGATGATGAGGTCGAGGTCACCATCATTCTCGGCATCGAAGGCTGCGAGTCCCTTGCCGGCCTGCACATCGGTGATGCCAAGCGATTGGGCAACCTCGATGAATGCCGTGCCATCGCCCGGGTTCTCCCAGAGCACATTCGGATCGGTGTGGAAGAGTGTTTCGGGCTGGTCCGAAGCGCCGGTCACACTGAAGCCGTTGGTCATGAAGACGTCCTGGTCGGCGTCGTTATCGAAGTCAAAGAAAGTGGTCGCCCACCCCCACCAGCCGATGCGGAGGCCGAACACATCGGTCGCGTCCTGGAACCAGGTGCCACCCTCGACACCGTCGTACTGGTAAAGCCGATTGCCGCTCTTGCCCCAGTTGCACGATGTGGCGGGGTCGGAGCAGTCGAGCACCTCATCGGGTCGAGGGTCCCAGATGGAGGTCACGAAGACCTCTGGGATCAGGTCGCCGTCGAGGTCGCCGATGGCGCACCCCATGCCGTTCTCATCATCGAAGACCTCTCCAAGGTCGGCGGCATTCGTGAACGTACCATCACCGTTGTTCCAGAAGAGCATCGTGCCAAGGAAGTCGCCACCGATGAACAGATCCACATCGCCGTCGACATCCAGATCACTGAACCGCGGCGAGAAGCGCTTGAGCGTCTGCTCGGTGTTCTCTGCGTTGATCGAGTCGACGAGTTCGACCGCGTCGAGACCGGCAGCGATCGTCACATCCTCGAAATATCCGGGGGTCTCGCCGCAGAGGTTGCGGAGCAGACGGGCGTGGGTCACGAGAGGCCGAGGATCGTCGGGCAGCTTGTTGCGGTTCGAGGTGCCCCACTCGGTGACGTAGAGATCCACACATCCGTCGCTGTCGAAATCGCCAGCTGCCGGGCTCGTCCCGAGGTGGCGAGAGGTCGTCTCGACCGCTGCGTTCCGCGCGACGGCCTCTTCGGTGAACACCGCGTTGCCATCGTTGATGTACAGCAGGAACCGGTAGTCCTGCGCACCCGCGGTGGTAACGTACAGGTCGAGATCGCCATCATTATCCGCATCGAACGCGACGCTCCCGATCGTGTTGGTGCGCGGTATGAACCCGGCCGTAACCGAGGTATCAGTGAACGTGCCGTCACCGTTGTTCAAGTACAACTGGTCCGGCTGGTCGTACCGGGTGAGGAACAGATCGGTGTTCCCATCGCCGTTGAAATCGCCCGGGCTCACACCCCCGCCCATGAAGTACATGCCGACGATCTCTTGCGTCGGCGGCAGACGAAATTGCGAGCTGATGCCCGAACTCGGTGTCACATCAACAAAGCCGCCGCCGAACCCACCGTCCGCACCAAGACCAGAGGTGACGCACAGACCAACACCCGCTGCCATCCAACCACAACGCATCGAACACCTCTTCTCGATTCTTCCCGCCCGTGTGGATCGGCCCGAAGCGACCACGCGGGTCGTGTGTGGCCCGGGAATACCTTAGGGCTGGCTGGCTCCGAATTAAGGACCAGCCCGATGAACATTGTGTTACACCGGCCGGGCTGAATCGTCGACCGGTTCGGCTTCCACCTGCCGCCGCCCGATATCCAGGGACGATGCAGGCACCGACGTCGCTGAGTCGAACTCGGATCCGGCGTCCGTGGCATCGGGCTCGTTGCTCCACGCCGGGATCGCTGCACGAGTTGGGGTGAGCGCGGGGCGGGCCTGCGGAGCCACCGGCTCGCGGCCCCCTTCGCCGGCGCGGACGTAGGCGCCGACCGTCTTCGGATCATTCGTGAGCACCGCGTCCACACCGACCCGGACAAGACGGGCCACCTCCTGGGGCTTATCAACCGTCCAGCTGGCGATCCGCAGCCCCTGCTGCCGCGCCTGAGCGACGAACGCACCATCGATCCGCTTGGAGTGGTGCAGGCTCAGCCACGAACACCCGGCCGACTCCGCCCGCCAGAAGAGCGACTCGCGCTCGGCCGCGTCCCGCAGCGCCTCGACATCGGTGATGCCACAGATCCACCCGAGCTGCACGCCCTCGATGCCACGCCGCACAGCTTCGTCGCGCACCGCGGCGAGTGTGTCGAGTTTGAAGCTGCAGATCATGAGCGTCGCAAGACCAGCAGCCTCCGTGCGGCCCGCATCCACGAGCGCGCGCACAATGTACGGCGCAATCCGCGACTCGCTCTTGAGCTCGAGAAAGGCCCAACGCATCACGGGGATCGCCGCGAGCGCCTGGTCGAGGCTCGGCACACGCCGACCGACGTACCGCTTGCGTTTCCACCGCCCGACATCGAGCGCCTGAAGCTGAGCGAGCGTACTCCGCTCGACGGGCAGCGACACCCGGGCGACCCGGCCCGTGTCACCATCGTGGATCACCGCGAGACGATTGTCCCGCGTGAGATGAATATCGATCTCGACGCCGTCGCACCCTCGCTTCCACGCGCGACGGATCGCCGGCACCGTGTTCTCCGGTGCTTCAGCGGACGCGCCGCGATGGGCAATCAAGAGGGGCATGGAGCGAGTGGGATCATCATCTCAGGAAGCGCTGGACGAGAGTGTAGAGCAACCAGCTACGAAAACACATACACGACCGGTGCATGGTCGCTCGGCTGCTTGCCCTTCCGCTCATCACGATCGACGCGGGCCTCGACGCACCGCTCGGCGAGCGCCGGAGTCACCAGCGCGAGGTCGATGCGGAGCCCATCGCCCTTGGGAAACGCTAGTCGGCGATAGTCCCACCAAGTGAACACGCCGCCGGCCGGGTGGTGCTCGGCGAACACATCCCGCAGCCCGAGCGCCACCAGTTGTTCGTAGGCGCCGCGGGCATCGGGGTGGCATAAAACCGATTCGGCCCACTTCTCGGGCTTGGCCACATCGGCGTCTCGGGGAGCAACGTTGAAGTCTCCGGTGAGCACAAGCCCCGCGTCGAGATCCTCCGTCTCACGGAGATAACGCTCGAGCGCCGCCATCCACGCGAGTTTGAAGACCCATTTCTCGGCGCCGACTTCGCCACCGTTGGGGAAGTATCCGCAGAGCACGCGCGTGCCACCGACCTCCGCGCCGATCAGGCGAGCGTGTGCATCGAGCGACTCATCCCCCAGCCCTGTGCGCACGGCGCTGGGCTCATCACGCGTCAGGATCGCGACGCCGTTGTACGTCTTCTGCCCGTGAACCGCTGCCCGGTAGCCCGCCTGCTCGATGACATCGTGCGGGAACTCGTCGTTCGAGCACTTGAGCTCCTGCAGGCACACGACGTCCGGCGACTCACGCTCCAGGAACGCGATCAACCGCTCGAGGCGGACCTTGATCGAGTTCACATTCCATGTCACGAGCTTCATCGGTCAGAGCACCCGGCACGAGCCAATCGAACATGGACGACGGGCGACACCCCGTCGCACCGGGGTACCGTACCCGGACATGCGCCGGCTCCGGGTCACAACGTGGAACGTCAACGGCATCCGGGCCGCGGCGCGCAAGGGGCTCGTCGAGCGGATCGATGGGCTGAAGACCGATGTGCTGCTGCTGCAGGAGGTGCGAGCGACACCGGATCAGCTCGACCTCGGGCTGCTCGCGGAGCTGGAGTCGCGGTTCGAGCACATCGTCTGGCACCCCGCGGAGAAGCTCGGCTACTCGGGCGTGGCACTGCTAAGCCGTGTGGAGCCGGCGGAGATCCGGTTCGGCCTCGACCAGCGCAAACGCCGGGGCGCCCACGACGACGAGGGCCGGGTGATCGTGGCCCGGTTTGAGCTCGAGCGCGGCCCTGTGCGGGTGATGAACATCTACATGCCGAGCGGCTCCTCGGGCGAGCACCGGCAGGCGATCAAAGATGTGTGGCTCGAGCGCACTGAACCGCTCTTCCGCTCGCTCGCCCGCTCGCCGATCGCCACCCTCGTGTGCGGCGACATCAACACAGCGCACGACGAACGGGACATCTTCCACGCCAAGAGCAACCGCAACTCATCCGGGTTCCTCCCCCACGAGCGGGCCTGGTACGGACGACTGCTCGAACAAGGGTGGCGCGACACGCTCCGCGAGTCCGCCGGCGATGTGCCCGGGCCGTACACCTGGTGGAGCATGCGGGGGCAGGCGATGAAACTCGACCGCGGGTGGCGGATCGATCATGTGTTCGCCAATGCCCGTGCTGCCACCCTCGTGGAGTCGACCGTGGTCGATCGTGAGGCCGCGATCGGGTGCTCGGATCACGCGCCGGTAACCACAACGGTGCGCATGGCATAGGGCCATCAAAGCCGCCCAAAGGATCGTATGGAATCCCGGCCCCGGTGATGCCGTGGTCTGAGCGAAGCGAAGGCCACGACGATGCGGGGTTCGGCATCACTCCCGTGGCCTTGGGATGCCTGGAGCATCCTCCAGATCACAGCACCGATCGCGCATGAAGATTCATCCAAGCGAGAACGTGGACGAGATGATCAGCGCGCTGACCGCACCCGCGCCCCAGAGCAGCACCACCGCTTGCCCCTCGACACGTTCCGCGGTGGCCCACATCGCGTGCATCGCCGCGAGGCCGAGCAGGGCCGAGGCCGACCAGTGCCACCACCCGTGCGCCGCACCCATCGCCCCGAGCAGCACGACGCCGGACAACTCAAGGAAAAGCAGCGCCGTCGCGATCCCCCGGCCACCGATCGTGACGAACGAGTGCAGAGCATCGGTGAGGTCCTCGGCCTCGTCGCGGAGCAGCGCGAGTAGTGTCCATGCACCGATCACCAGCGCCGCCAGGGCCGTGGCACCGGTTGCAGCCTGAAGCGCACCGGTCCCCCTGAGCGCCGCCGAAGCCTCGGCCGGTGTGGCGATGCTGATCACCGCAGCGGGCACCAGCGCCAGTGCAATCGGTAGCGTCAGCTCGATGAAGAGCATCCGCCCGCCGCCCACCACCGCCACCACCACGAGCACCGCAGCAACACCCAGGATGCCAAACGCGAACGAGAACGCGCCCGCGACGAACGCCGCGAGGGCACACCCGACCGCGAGCACCAGACACGCCCCGCGGACCGTCCGAGCCAGCCCCGCGCTCCACCGCGCATCGCCCGATGTCAGCCCGAGCCGGACCGACACCCCGCGGTCAGCGACCGCGAGGTCGAACCCGATGAGCCCCGCGAGCGCCAGCACCGCGAAGGCCGGCGGGATGATCGCACCGCCACGATCCGCAAGCGTCGCCCACACAAAGGTATAGGGCAGCGCAAGCAGCAGCGTCGCGAGCCGCGTGGTGCGAAGGATCGTGAGCGGGTGAGTCGGCGTGAGCGCAGCACCAATCATGGGGCCGCCATGGTATCGGCGGGGCGCGTCGGACGAACGAGCACGAGCTCGCGCGCACGCACGGTGACCCGCGCGACCTCGCGAAACGCCTCGGCGCCGAACATTTCGACAAGCAGATCGCGCTCGGGCAGCGTGAGAATCAAGGCGTCGGGCGGCTCGACCTGTGGGGATTCAGCAGGCCGCGACGCGGGCGCGAGTGTCGGCGGATCGGCCTGCACCTCGTCGTACGCCCAGTACGCGCGGACCCCCGTCATCTGCTCGAGATAGAGCAGCAGCTCCGGACGCGTGTCCGCCTGCGACTCGGCCCACACCCACTCGCCGGGCTCGAGGTGCGGGGCAAGCGACTCCGCTGCGGCAAACGCGCTCGTCTCCGCCCGCCTCGGCTCGGCGACCGCGACCCACGCGATGAACGCACCGAGCAACACGGCGGGCCACGACCACCGAGCGCCCAAGAACATCCAGCGCGCGATGCGCGCGCGGTGTACCAGGAATTCGTCCGGCGAGAACGCCCCACGGGCTGCATACGCCACGAGCGGCGGGAGCACGACGACCGCTGGCAGTCCGTAGCGTGGGTTCGCGACCCCGGCGAGCGTGTAGACGACGAGCGCGAGGGCGAACGCCCACGCGAGCGCCAGGGCAACACGGTGTCGCGCACCCGCGTCCTGTGACCGTTCACCTTCTCGCCGCGCGTCCGGGCCCCACGGCAGAAGCATCGCCAAGACGAGCGGCATCGCTGTGAGCGCCACCATCGGGCCGAAGGCCGGCAACTCCAGCAACCGCTCCGGCGTGTACAAGAAATCGCCCACGCCCTGACGAACCACCGGTTCGCCCAAGGAGTCTCCAGGGATCGCGAGCAGCGCCGCCAGAAGCCCGATGCCGGTGGCCACCATCGCGGCGAGCACGTGCCGAGACCGAGGACGGAGCACGAACACACCGCCCGCGCACGCCGCTGCGATGACCGGGAGCCCAGCGGGCCCCTTCGCTGCCCCACTCACGAACACACCGAGCCCGATGCAAATGAGCGGCCACACACCACCGCGTCGGCAGCACTCGATCACCCCGAAGGCCGCAGCACCGGTCGCCGCGATCATGAGCATCTCGATCTCAGCAGCTCGGCCCGGTGGCCACAACGCCGGGAAGAGAGCCGCACCGAGCCCCGCAGCGAGCCCCCACCGGTGGCCGAACCACACACGCGCGAACGCCCAGCTCAGCATGGCGAGCGCGAGCCCCGCGAGCGCTGATGGCACGCGCGCGCCGAACTCGTGCTGACCAAAGGCCGCCGAGCTCACCCCGATCGCCCACGGCATACCAAGCGGTTTCCGCACGTACACCGTTTCGAAGAGCCGCGGTGTGCGCACGTCGCCGGTCTCAAGCATCGCCCACGCCGGCGCCACGCGGTGTCCCTCCGTCGAGCGGAAGGGGTGCGTGCCGAGGCCGATGAAGAACACCAGCGCCGACACACCGAGCACGACCGCGGCGTCGCGCCAGTCGAGCGGCTTCATCCGCCGGTGCCCGGGGCGCCCGTGGTCCGCTCGAACACGAGCGAAGCGCCGTCTTCCTCGAGCGATGGGAACCCCGCGATGGGCTCGCCCGTGCGGAGCGACTCGGCGATCTCATCCGCCCACTCGACCACATACGAGAACATCCGCGGGTTGTCGGCGGGGTCGTGCTTCTGGGTGATCGCTTCGGCGAGCGCATCGGGGAGCGGCACGCCCCCGCGCAGATGGCGGTGCAGGGCGACGGTCGCACCCGTGCGCTCCGAGCCCGCGGCGCAGTGTACGAGCACCGGGTGGTTGGCGGGATCGGCGATCAGCTCGAGCACCTGCACGTAGGCGTTGGGGTTGCCGCGGGCATCGCCCTTGAGCCGCGTGGCGAACCGGTGCACGCCGAGCGATTCGGCTGTCTCGATCATGCGCCGCTCGGTCGCTGAGCCCGGCGAGTAGCCCCCCAGATCGATGATCGTGCGGATCTCGTTCTCACGGACGATGCGTGTGAGCGTCGGCGGCGTCTGGCGGCCGGCGCGGTACAGCTCGCCCGGCGTCACCTCGGCGAAGTTCCGCGGCACTACGCGGTTCTCGATGAATTCCTCCCAAACCCACACACCGGCTCCAATCGCAGCAGCGATCGTGAGGAACACGATCGGGCCACGTGACCGGCGCGGACTGACTGCTTCGTCGCGGGGCGTGCTCATGGCCCCAGTGTATTTCCCGCGATGTGCTCGGCGAGCGTATCGATGAGCAACTTTGTCTCCGTGCCGACACGGTCCCGGTCCATCTCGCTCCGCTCGGCGGCCTGCTCGAAGGCCCCGATGAGCGCAGCTCGGTCGCCACGCGTCACGACGCCCGCCAGCTCGGCGACCCGCTCGGCGTACGCGGCGATCGTCTCGCGACGTTCCTCGCTCGCGAGCATGATGTCGGCGTATAGAGCGGCATCTTGCGCAAGCAAGCGCTGAATGATGCTCAGCTCGATCCGGTAGATCGGGCTCGAGAACCGCAGC
Organism: Planctomycetota bacterium; assembly: GCA_038747915.1. GTDB lineage: Bacteria > Planctomycetota > Phycisphaerae > Phycisphaerales > UBA1924 > JBCDAP01. The sequence goes on from JBCDJJ010000075.1 coordinate 11,422, forward strand.
GACCGCTCCGACGCCCCGTCTCGCTCAGCGAGAAAGGCACCGAGCGCGAGCGTGGCGAAGTGCCGCAGGGCCTGCACCTGGATCATGGCGCGATCGTGCTCATCGGCTGTCGCCTCGGTGATCGCGGCGCCCGCGTGGCGGAACAGATCGAGCACCCACGCCGAGGCCCCCGGCTCACGCGCCGGAATCGACACAATCGTCTGTCCACGCAACGACGCCGCATCGGGCCCGAACATCGGGTGCAGGCCCAGCACTGGGCCAGCGTGCGCTCCAAGCATCGCTGCGACCGGTGCGCGCTTGGTGGAGGTGATGTCGGCGAGCACCGCAGCCCTCGGGAGATGCGGGCCGATGGCTCCGATGACCTCCTCAGTCACCGCGATCGGCACGCAGACGAGCGCGAGATCACACACCGAGAGATGGTCTGGCGCTTCGGTCCAGTCGCCCGCATCCAGGCCGCGAACCGAGCACCCGTGCTCTACGAAGAATCGCTCGAACCATCGGCCCATCTGACCGAGCCCAACGATGACCACGCGACGCGACATCTCATGCACGCTACCGGCCCCGCCGTAGAAGGTGGTGGGAGCGTCCCGCTCGCACGAACGAAAGCGATCGACCCCCCACCCCTCGAAAAGCCAGTCGGCACGAGCGCGAACACCCGAAGTACGCGGGAGCGGGACGCTCTCGCCACCGACCACTGACGCTAGCCGACACGGCCGATGACCCCCCGCGGGGTGCGCTCGGGCGGGTCCGCGAGGGTGAGGCGCAGCCCCTCGTCGAGAGTGGTCACCGGCTCGTACCCGAGCGCGGTGCGGATGCTCGTCAGGTCCGCCAGCGAGTGCCGCACATCGCCGGCCCGCGGCTCGGCGTGTGTCGCCGTCGCGTGCTCACGGCCCAGCAGCGCCGCGATGCGGCGGAACAGCGTGTTGATCGTCGTCCGCTCCCCGCACCCCACGTTGAGCACCGCGCCGTCGAGCGGGTGCGGGGCGGCCCCCGCGAGCAGGTTGGCGAGCACCGCGTTCGACACGTGCGTCATGTCGCGGGTCTGCTCACCGTCGCCGAAGATCGTGACCGGCTCGTCGGCCGCGATCTGAGCCGCAAACTTGGCCACGACGGCGGAGTAGGGCGAGTCACCCGGCTGCCCGGCGCCGAACACGTTGAAGTACCGAAGCGACACCCCGTCGAGCTCCCACGACGAGGCCCACGCCCGCACCACCTGTTCGCCGGCAAGCTTGGCGGCCGCGTAGGGGGAGAGACAGTTCGGTGGCATATCCTCGCGCTTCGGGAGCTCGTCGGTATCGCCGTAGGCCGACGACGAGGCGGCGTAGACCATGCGCGCAGCCCCCGCGAGCCTGGCGGCCTCGGCCACCCGCTCGGTGCCCACCGCATTCACCAGCATGCACCGGTCGGGCTCCTCGAGCGAGCGCGGCACGGACACCATCGCCGCCTCGTGGAACACCGTGCCGCACCGATCGACCGCGTCGGCCAGGGCCTCGGGCTCGAGGATCGAGGCATGAATGAACCGGAACGCGGTCGGATACCGGTCCAGAAGCTCCGCTGGGCCCGCGGCGTCGGCGTTCGAGCAGTCATCGATCACCGAGACCTCGGCGCCGAGATCGAGCAGCGCCCGGGCCAGGTGACCACCGATGAAGCCGGCCCCGCCGGTCACGCACACGCGGCGCCCCGCGTAGAAGGCGCGAAGCCGCGGCTCGTGCCCGCCGGGTGCTGACTGGTCTGGCTCGCTCGTCATGCGTGTGAGGGTGGAGGTCTCAGACGCCTCGCGGAGTGCCCCGATTCGGATCCTCACCGGGCCAGGCGTTCTCGTCGGTGCGTTGCAAAGGCCGCGGTGGGATTCGAACCCACGACTAACGGATTTGCAATCCGTCCCCTTAGACCACTCGGGCACACGGCCACCGAAACGGATGATACCCCCCAACCGCCCGAGAGCGTGCCGCCCCGAATGGACGCCTATCCTCCGGCCATGCCGTCACATCCCACCACACCGGCGCTGGAGACCGTCGAGCCCATCGGCCTCCGCGTGCTCATCCGCAAGGATGAAGACAAGAAGCAGACCAAGTCGGGGATCCACCTCCCCGACAAGATCGAGATCCCCACGCTCACCGGCCGCGTGGTCGCTGTCTCCGCCCAGGTCGACAACGACGCCGACTACCCCCTGGCCCAGTACGACCGCGTGCTGTTCAACCCCAAGCACGCCATCCCGGTGGACTTCGAGGGCGACAACCGCCTCTTCGTGATCCCCGTGGAGGATGTCGTGGCGGTCTTCCGGCGCGAGGAGTAGCCGCGCCACCGGCAGCCCTCGGCGCTGACCGGGCCCCCCGTACACTTTCGGATCTGAGTTGACCGAATCCACCACGGAGAGGAGAGCGCCATGCGGTCCGCCAATCCTGCCCTGAATGTCTTCGAGTCCGGCGAGTTCGGTGTCGAGTCGACAGACATCAAAACCATGACCTATTTCGGCACGGCCACCAAGGTCGGGGCCCTGATCGGCCTGTGCGCCGCAGCGGCGGTCTTTGCCTGGCAGTCGATGGTGGTGCCGGCGTTCACCTCGGGCTCGGTCGGCTCGCTCCTCTGGTGGTGGCTCGGGCTCGGGATCGCGACCTTTGTGATCGCGATCGGTGTGTCCTTCCTGCCGAAGGCCGCCCCGGTGCTCGCGCCGCTCGGTGCAGCCACCCAGGGCGGGACGCTCGCGATCCTCTCCGGCTTTATTGCCTCCCGGTACCTGGGTGATGTGGCGATCGCCGGTGGCGCTGCCGAAGGGCTGATCTTCCAGGCGATCACGCTGACCTTCGCGATCGGCGGCGGGCTGGCGATCTGCTTCGCGGCCGGGCTCGCCCGTGTGAACGGCACGGTCGCCAAGATCGCGATCGTCATGGCCGCGGGCGTCGCGGTGTACTTCGTCGCGATCGTGATCTGCAACTGGTTCCTCGGGATGAACTTGCCGAACCTATTCTCCGAGGCCAGCCCACTCGGCATCGCGTTCTCTGCGTTCTTGCTCGTGCTCGCGTCGATCTTCCTGGTGCTCGACTTCCAGGCGGTCGAAGCCGGCGTGGAGCACCGCATGCCCAAGCACTACGAGTGGGTCGGGGGCTTCGCCATCGTGCTCACCCTCGCCTGGATCTACATCGAGGTGCTGCGTCTGCTCGGCAAGATCCGGACGGTCATGGGCGACGACTGATCCGGGCCACGCCCGCCCTGCCCTGCCGCACCCCGAGCCGAACCTGACACCTGCCGGTGGGCAGTCACTCTGCTCTAATGATGGCTCCAGACCGACCACGCCGAGGAGGATCTCATCATGCCGCGCCCCGTCACCATGTTCACCGGGCAATGGGCCGATCTGCCCCGCGCCCACCTTCTCCCCCTGATCGCCGACATGGGCTACGACGGCGTCGAGCTCGCGTGCTGGGGCGACCACTTCAACGTCACCGAGGCCCTCGAGGACGACACCTACTGCGCACGGCTCCGCGACGAGCTCGCGGCGCACGAGCTGGAGTGCCACGCGATCTCGAACCACCTCGTCGGCCAGGCGGTGTGCGACCCGATCGACGAGCGGCACAAGGCGATCTTGCCCGACCACGTGTGGGGCGATGGCGATCCGGATGGCGTGAACGAGCGGGCGGCGGAGGAACTCTCGCGGACCGCGGAGGCCGCTGCCGCGTTCGGCGTGGATGTGGTGCCCGGCTTCACCGGCTCGCCGATCTGGCACATGCTGTACTTCTTCCCGCCGACGTCCGACGAGCAAGTCGACGCGGGCTACCGCGCCTTCGCCGAGCGGTTCACGCCGATCCTCGACCGCTTCCGTGCCGCGAACGTCCGCTTCGCCCTTGAGGTACACCCCACGGAGATCGCCTACGACATCCACACCACCCGCCGCGCGCTCGATGCGCTCGATCACCACCCGGCCTTCGGCTTCAACTACGACCCCTCGCACCTGATCTGGCAGGGGATCGACCCGGTGAAGTTCATCGATGTCTTCGCGGATCGCATCTTCCATGTGCACATGAAAGATGCTGCCCGTACGAACGACCCCGAGGCCTCGATCCTCGCAAGCCACCTGGGCTTCGGCGACCATCGCCGCGGGTGGGACTTCCGCTCGGTCGGCCGCGGCGAGGTGGACTTCGACGCGATCATCCGCGCCCTCAACCGCATCCGGTACGACGGCCCGCTGAGCGTGGAATGGGAAGACTCCGCGATGGACCGCGAGCACGGCGCGACCGAATCGTGCGAGTACGTCCGGAGCGTCGACTTCCCAGCGGCTGAAGGAGCATTCGACGCCGCGTTCGCGGAGTAACGCGTTCACTGGTTGAGGGTGCCACTGGTGGCTTGCCCACCAGTGTGATAGCCGCGCATTGACGAACCGTCGCAGAGCAAGGATGTCGCTTCAGTCTGTGAACGAGGTTCTGACGACTCAACCCAACGAATGGGGGACGCAATGGGAAACCCAGCCCATCCTGGTGTGCAGCTGACCGCCTGCGTGTGCCTGCTGGCCAGTGTGACCGCACAGCCGCTCGCCGAAACACCAGCTGCGTCGACCAGCTCATCGCTCGACGGCGCCGCCGTGCTCCGCATCATGCCTCACTCCAACGATGTGCAGCAGTCGAACTTCGGCAGCAACTCCTTCACGATCACCAACACGGGGCAAAAGGACATCGCCGAGGTCGTCATCGACGTCACCACCTCGCTCTACCCCGATGCGGTCTTCGACCCCGAAGGGCTGGCCGGGGACAGCGTCGCCAAGCCGCTGAACCTCGACACCCGGGGCCAGACCGGCGTCCTCGATATCGGCGGCCGGGGCGGGAGCGCGTACCTCGGCCCCGGCGGCGCCACTGGGTACGACGGGCTCAGGCTTGTGTTCGACCCGAACGCCGAAGGCGGGTTCAACCCCGGCGAGACCGTCGGGTTCTCGATCGACATGGACCCCAACTCGATCGCGGGCACCAACAAGGGCCCGCTCGACAACGGCACGCACCCGTGGTGGGATGTCGGCGGCGTGTCCGGGGCCGAACTCATCGGCTCACGGTTCACCGTCACCTTCGCCGATGGTTCGACCGCCACCGGCCAACTGCACAGCACCGCAACCCAGGCGGGCTCGCACGCCCTCGCCTCGCAGGCATCACCAAATCTTGCTCTCTACGTCTCCGCCAACGGCCTCGGCCCGGGCGGCGTGGGCACGTACACGCACGAGCGCAACCGCGTGATCCTCCGTGGACCCGCGGGACACACCGCACGCGTCGTGGTCACCCACGGCTTCATTCAGCCCGTCACGGCCTACAACGATGCGCTGCGACGCCAACTCGACACGCTCGCCAACGCCAGCTTCCCCGCGAACAACGCGGTTGGCTTCCAAACCGTCGATGTGCGGCTCACCGGCGACAACCAGGACATCGCCGCCCGCCTGCGCTTCACCGGCGTGCCCGGCTACGACTTCACCGCCAGGTCCAACCACCCATTCAGCATCGACCACGACAAGCTTCCCGTCGGCATCGTCGCGGCGATCGTCGACCCAGACAACGAGCACCTCCCCATCGGCCCGGTCACGCCACCGATCTACTTGACACTCGAGCCCTGACCGCCGAGCAGGATCCATCGATCGCGCTTCACACCGCCGCCCGTCGTGAGGATCGCGCTTCTCAGACCGGTGGTGGGAGCGTCTCGCTCCCGCGAACAATCGCCAAGCATTCGACCACTCCTCACGGGTAGAGCAGCACCGACCCCACGACACCCAGTTGCTGGTCCTGGCTATTGATCGACGAGCACTCCGCTGTCATCACAGATACTCAAAATCCAGGTGATGAGAACATGGATTCGGCCTGTATCGGGGCGTGAGCGCTCTCCTGGCGAGTGCGGCTACCGGCTTGCTGTCAGCCGCCTCCACCGCGCGAGCGCCATCAGCGGGAAGTAGTGCCGGTACAGGTGGTACCGCAGGTAGAACACCCGGGGGAACCCGCTCCCGGTGAACTGGTCTTCCTGCCACGAACCCGCGGGCTCGTCGAGGGGGTGCTCGGGGAAGCGGGCGGGGATGTGCTGCGTGAGCTGCGTCTGGCAGAGCCACGCGATGCCGCGCTCGACCGCGGGGTCGTGCGGGCCCGCGATCGCCATGAGCGAGGTGACCGCCCAGGCGGTCTGGCTCGCGGTCTCGGCGCCCGCGATGAAACCCGCGGATCCGTCTCGGGTGGGTGGGGGTGGCGCGCTGGTCCGCGGGGTGGCGCCCCCGGGGCGGTTGTGTTAGTGGTCCGGGTCGTGGGGGTTCGGAAGATATAGGGCGGGGGGGTTCGAGTTGGCGGGCTAAACCC
>JBCDJJ010000076.1:0-16878 GCA_038747915.1 Planctomycetota bacterium
AACTCGTCTCACCAGTCTTCGCGGTGGATCGACCGACTCCGGGACTTGCGTGCCACTGGCGGCTTGCCCGCCAGTGTTCAAGGGCTTTGGCGTTCGCACTGGTGGGCAAGCCACCAGTGGCACCCGCGACGAATTGACTTGGAACGCACTAGAACTCGCGCGAGGAGAGCGCCTGGTGTGAGCCGGTGCCGTGGTCTGGAGGATGCCGCGGGCATCCGAAGGCCACGCGCCTATCACTTCGATCGTCCATCGTCGTGTATCTACGGTCGTCGCCTTCACGCTGCTCAGACCACCGCACTGCAGAGGAACACGGTTCTGAACGATGCTTCAGGCGAGCAGCTTCTCGGCCACCGTGCCGTCTTTGGTCGTCTGCACGTCGTAGCCAGCGTCGATGAGCTGCTGACGGAGCGCATCAGAGGTCGTGAAGTCCTTGGTGCGCCTGGCTTCATCGATCTGTGCGCACAGGGCCTCGGCGTCGACGCCGGTGTCACCGCTGACGGGCTCGGTGCTCGCCGGTTCGATCACGCCCAGCACACGATCGGCCACACGAAGGGCCGCTGCGGCTTCGCCCGGGTCACCGGTGTCACCGCCGAGCCATGAGAAGACCGCTGCCAGCGCTTCGGCGATGTTGAGATCATCGGCCAGCGCCGCTGAGAAACGCGCGAGCATCGGGTGCGACAGGTCAACCTCGGCGTCCGCCGGCGCCGCGTCGTCGGCGAACCGAGCCGCCGCGGCGCGCAGGTCCTGCACGTTCGCGGCCGACTCGCCGATACCTGCTTCGGTGAAGTTGAGGTTCTGCCGGTAGTGCGCGCGCAGGAGCGCGAGCCGGAGCACACCGGGATCGACGGTGCGGCCGGAGCGCGTCGCTCGGCCCTCGAGCACATCCCGCACCGTGTAGAAGGTGCCGGTGCGCTTGCTCATCTTCTCCCCGTCGACGAGCAGGAATCGAGTGTGCAGGAAGAACCGAGCGAAGTGCGCACACCCGGTCGCGCCGCGGCTCTGCGCGATCTCGCACTCGTGGTGCGGGAACGCGAGATCCTCGCCACCGGTGTGGATGTCGATCACATCGGCGCCCAGCACCCGGCGCGCGATCGCCGAGCACTCGATGTGCCATCCGGGGTACCCACGGCCCCACGGCGCATCCCACTTCATCAGGTGCGACTCGTCGGGTTTCCACAGCATGAAGTCACCGGGGTGCCGCTTGTGCTGCTGGTGCTCCTCCAGCACGCGGCCGCCCATCCCCGCGCGCAGCTTCTCGAGCGTGTTGCCGGACAGTGCGCCGTACTCGGGGAACGACTCGACGCTGAAGTACACCACGCCGTCCGGACCGACGTACGCGTGCTCGCGCTCGATCAGCGTCGAGATCATCGCCTGCATCGCATCGATGTGACCGGTCGCGCGCGGCAGGTGGTCCGGCTCGAACGCGGTCTTGATGCCGAGCACCTGCGCGTCGTCCACGAAAGCGTTCGTGTAGTAGTTCGCCACCGCGAACGGGTCGTCCGGATCTCCGAGCACACCCTCGGGCAGCGTGCCCGACTTCTTGTCCTCCTTGAGCCGGCGAGCCGCGACCTGCATCTTGTCCTCGCCCGATCCGTCGGCGCCGGCGTCGTCGGTCATGTGCCCGACATCGGTGATGTTCATCACCGACCGCACGTCGTAGCCCGCGAGCTCGAGCGTCCGGCGCACCAGATCGGCCGTCAGGAAGCTGCGGAAGTTGCCGATGTGCGCGAAGTCGTAGACGGTCGGGCCGCAGGAGTACATGCGGACCATCGGCGGATCGACCGGCTCGAACGCGTCCACACTCCGGCTCAGCGAGTTGTGCAGGTGGATCTGCATCCCGGCGAGGGTAAAGGGTCGGACGTCGAGGGTCGAGAGGCGGGCGAGCAGCATTCCTCGACCGTCGACGTCCGACCCTCTACCCTCAGGCGATGAACTACTTCGGACAGCGCCGTACCGTCGAGCAGGTCGAAGAGGCGAACGACCTGGCCCCCAAGTTCGACGAGCGCGGCCTCATCCCGTGTGTGACCACCGACCACGCCTCGGGCGAGGTGCTCATGGTCGGGTACATGAACGCCGATGCCCTCGCCCGCACTATCGAGACAGGTGAGGCCCACTACTGGTCACGCTCGCGTGAGGCGGTGTGGCACAAGGGCGCCACGAGTGGCCTGGTCCAGACTGTCGAGCAGATGCTCATCGATGACGATCAGGACTGCGTGTGGCTCCGGGTGACGGTCGGCGGCAACGGGGCGAGCTGCCACGTGGGATACCGATCGTGCTTCTACCGCGCGGTGCCGACCGGCGGCGGCGCCGCGGGGCACCTCGGCGACAACGGTCTCACGCTCACCTTCACCGAGACCGAGAAGGTCTTCGACCCCAAGGCCGTCTACGGCGACGCCCCCAACCCGACAAAGCTGTGACAGTGGCCCCCGAACCGCGATGGATCACACCGCGCGCCTGGCGCACGCCCGCGGGCACACTCCCGATCCGTCAACGCCGCGTGTCGATGCCGAGCGCCATCGTGCGGTCCGCGCTGGTGGGCCTGATCTGGCTTTATCGCCTGACGCTCAGCCCGTTGATCGGCGGCCAGTGCCGGCACATCCCGACGTGCTCCGAGCACGCCATCCGTGTCGTGCACGAACGTGGGCCCTGGGTCGGATCGATGCTCGCCGCCCGGCGCGTGCTGTCGTGTCACCCGTTCAGCACGCCGAAGTGCGATTCGGCAACGCCAGAGCGACCCGAGTCGGACGAGCCCACGGATTCAGGTGTGCGCGGGCACGCCAACACGTCGCCGCACCCATCGGGTTACCACGCTGAGCCGCATCCAGAGTCGCAGCCGGCGTAGGCCCGCATCCTCGGAGTCGACCGAGAGCGCCTGCCGCAGATACGCGCGGGCCCGCGACCACTGACGCTCCTGCATCAGGGCGTACGCCAGGTTGTGCAGCGCCCGCACGTTGCCGGGGTCGAGCCGCACAGCACGTCGTGCAGCGATCAGGCCGCCGGGTCGGTCGCCGCTCTCGAACAGGGCGAGCGCGAGCAGGTGCCACGCCTCGCCGCGATCGGGCAGGCGGTCGCACAGCACACGCAGCACTTTCACCGCGTCTCGGTGCAGCCGAACATCGAGCAGCAGCTCCGCGAGGTCACGCACGTCATCGTCCGGGAAATCACTCTCTCGATGCCAGAGCGTGTCGAGTTCGTGGCGGAGCAGCCGGCGGGCCGCGAGCAGCTCGCCTCGTCGCACGTGCAGCTCCGCGAGACGGCGACGCACCTCGGGGAACGATTCGTCGAGCCGGAGCACCAATCCGAAGGCCGCTTCAGCCTCCTTGAGTCGATGCTGACGCAGCGCCAGATCGCCGAGACAGAAGTGTGCCTCGGTGTTGTCTGCCTCGATCTCGAGCACCCGGCGAAACTTCTCGCCCGCTTCGGCCAGGCGGTTCATGTCGACCAGGAGGCACCCGAGGTCGAGCAGCGTGTCCACATCGCCCGGCGCATCGCGCAGCTCCCGCAGGTACAGCTGGCGGGCCCGCTCGTGCCGGCCCGTCCGCGTCATCGCCTCGGCGAGGCGGGCGTGGACGCGCGGGAGCGAGGGGTCGAGCGTCGATGCCTCGCGGAGGCAGTAGGCCGCTCGATCGTTCTCCCCGCGGTCCAGCAGGCTCTCGGCGATGTTGGCGTACGCCAGGGCATGATCACCCGGACGCTGGAGGGACTCGTAGAAGGCCAGCTCCGCCTCCTCGTGGTGCCCGAGCGCTGACTTCGCCTCGATCTGCCAGATCAACGCCTCGGAGGCGTGGTCGTCGGACAAAGCGGCGGCTCGCTCCAGCCATCCGATCGCGGACTCGTGCCGACCCGCGCGAACCGCCGTCGAGCCAAGTAGTGTGAGCACCTGCGGATCGTCCGGCGCGAGTTCGTTGGCTCGGCTGAGCGACTCCATCGCGGCGTCGAACCGGCCCGCAGCCTCCTGGGTCAGCCCGAGGTTGAAGTACCACTCGGGTCGGTCCGGATTGATTGATAACGCTTCGCGGAGCTCATGCTCGGCCTCCGCCCACCGACCGGCCTCGTAGTGCTCGTGGGCCCGCTCAACGTGCTGCTCGGCTTCGTACCAGTCGTTCATCTCTGCGCCCGCCTCTGCGCCCGACCAACAACCCCCGAGATCAGCAACCAAGCCGACGACAGAGACTATAGCTTGGGTCCCGAGCGCCGCCTGCCCGATCCCGGGCATTCCTCATGGAGAACCCGTGCCGAGGTCCGATCTTTCACCTCCGATGAGCGCGTCTGCGACGAAGTGGCTCTCGGCCCTGGTCCTGGGGCTGGCGGCCCTTCTTACGGCCGCTCCCGCGGTGTCTCAGGCGGCTCCGGCGGACGAGATGACCGAGCCGCCGGCCGCGGCGCACGAGCTGGCACGTGTCTACGAGCGCCTGTTCGATCGAGTGCCCGTCGCCGACCGCACGGGGCTGCTCGTCGAGATGCTCGAGAGCGAGCACACGCCCGTGGTCGAGGCCGCGATCGCCCTCGCAACCCGTTTGCTGCTTGACGCTGAGCCGGTTGAGGAGGCCGTGACCCAGGCGACCATCGCTCAGCTTCAGCACCCCGCGGCCGGTGTCCGATCTGCCTCGGTCCGGCTGCTCGCGGTGCTCGACCCCGCCCAGGCGGTGGCGCCGGTGATGAGCGTGTTCGAGGAGGAGGACTCGCCCGACGCTGCAGCGGCCCAGATGGTGTTCCTGGCGGCGGTCGGCGACAACGGGGAACCCACCGGCCCGCGAGGGGCGCCCATGCGAGCCCTAACGCAGGCGGGCACGAAGTGGCTCGGCTCGCCCGAGCCCGCGTCCAGCGCCGCGGCTGCCCTGTTGGTCTCATGGTGGGACCGGATGCACGTCCCCGTCGATTCGGTGGACTCGTGGGTCGATCCTGACCTCATCCACGTCCCGCTGGCGCCGTCGCATATAACACTGCTCGATCTTCTTGGACACGACGAACTCGTTGCCGAGCACCTTCGGAGCGAGCGCCAGGATACGGCGGTGCGCGCCGCCGAGGTGCTCGCGGCGGAGCCGGCGTGGCTGGACCGGGTGGTCGACGCGGCACGGGAGCGTTCCGCGCTCGTGCCCGCCGCGGTTGATGGGCTCATTCGCCACCGCCCCGAAGCAGAGAGCCACGCCCTGGTGGCCGAACTCACCGCCACCCTCGAGCAGGCTCGGGCTGCTGAATTCTGTCGCATTTTTGCGGCCGCACTCCCACCCAACGAGCTCGAGCTGGTGCTTCTGGGGATCGACGATCCCGAGCGGAGCCTCGATCTCGCCGGCACGCTCATCGACACCGAAACGGGCGAAGACCAGCCTCATCCACTCGCGCAACCGGCGCGGGGCCCGCTTGTCCGGCTCCTGATGGAGCGAGCGCTCGAAGCCGGCCACCCTCACCGGGCCCTCGACATCGCCGAGAAGCTCCCACTCGATCGCCGCACCGGCCCGATCGCCCACGACGAGGTGATCGCGCTCGTTCAACTCGGCCGTTTCGACGATGCAGCGGCCCGCTCGCGGCAGGCCGAAGTTCGGTGGACGGCGTGGCGGCGCGCGGCCCAAACACTTGAGCCACTCCCCGCGGAGGCCGTCGCTCAGGCCTTCCGCGTGGCCTACGACCTGTCGACCCTGCCCGATGACGCCCTGCGATGGCTCGACGCCCTTGCGCCGCCGGTGACCGGTGAGCCGTTGCCACCCGACGCCTGAGCACCGTCACTCGGTGTACCAGCTTGTCAGCTCGCTGCCAGGATAAAAGTGCGCGAGTATGTCCAGATAGTTCGACCCACGGATCGCCATGCCCTGCGCGCCGAATTGCGACATGCCCACACCGTGGCCGTGCCCGCGGCCGTCGATCTCGAGCCGTGATCCGGTCACCCGGAATGCCAGGTCGCCCGAGTGGAGCCGGGCCTTCGCCTCGACTCTGGGTATCCCAGACGCCGCGTAGTTGCCCGCAATCCGCATGTGCTCGGCCGCGAGCTCGAACGATCGCCCGGCGCGGTCGCGCACCGTGTAACGCGTGGGGCGGCCAGCGGCGTTGCGCGCCGCGATGTCGATCCGATCGATCGATTCGAGACGCGCGATCGAGAATCCTTCGCGCGTGCCGTAGGCCGCGATCCGCCTGGCGAACGTGGTGAGGTTGCGGGTGACCGTCCACCGGGCGCGCGGCGCGTCGTCGTCGAAGGTCGCCCGGTGACCCGCTTGGAGCGGTTCGGCAGCGTTGAACGCGAACCGGCCGGTCGTCGGCCAGCTGTCCGCTGCGCCCGCGACGCGGCCGCCCGCGGTGGAGCTGTAGTAGGTCCGCAGGAGCTCGCCGTCGTGGGTGAGCACCTCGCCGAGCGTGTCGAGCACAGCCTGGTGGGCCACCGCGCGATCGGTCCACCCGGTGTAGGCCTGGTTGGCGGTCGTGGACACGAGGTCGTAGTGCAGACCCGAGCGGTGCGCGCGCCGGCGGGCGATCTCGTGCAGCGCGTACGACCGGGCTGCGACCGCCTGGGCGCGATATGCCTGCGGATGCCAGTGGCTGTAGAGTTCGCGTGCGAGGACGCCGGGGAGGTACGACTCCACCGAGAGATGCTCAACAAGGTCAAAGGTGCCGGGCTCTGTCTCGCGGGCGTGCGCCCAGAGTTCACCGACGAAGGTCGCCTCGTCGACGCGGAGCGGATTGCCCGGCGTCAGCGCCCGCACAACAAGCGGGCCGCTCGTTCCGACGCGGCGCGATCCACCACCCCCGTCTTCGATGACCCATCCGGTGTCTCGCAGCCTGAGGTGCCCGCCGCGAGCGAGTGTGATCATCGTGCCGCCGTCGGCCGGCCGAGCCACACCGGCGGATCCAATATGAAGCGTGTCCAGACCGGCGCCGACACGCACCCGCACGGTCGGTTCGCCCGCGCCGGGTATGCGCTCGTAGAGGCTCGGCCCGGTTCGCCCGGTGCTCACGAGTGAGCAGGAGCCCACCGCGAGCGCCGCCATGATCCCAAGGACCGCGAGCACAGCGAGCGCGAACGTGTGCGCCGGGGGGGTGTGCCCTCGGGAGGGCGCGGTCGACGGTGCCTCCTGCATCGCCCGCGTGCTCCGACGTGGTGATCAGAACTCGAGTTCGCGCAGCCCCATGCCGTGCTCGGCGAGCCGCTGACGGACTTCGGTCAAGCTCGTCGAACCGAAGTTCTTGACGCCCATGAGCTCCGCCTCGGTCCGCGCCGCGAGGTCGCCGAGCGTCGCGATGCCGAGCAGTTGCAGGGCCTTGCGGGCCCGGACCGAGAGGCCGAGCTCCGAGACGGGCTTGTTGAGCGACTGCTCGTTGCCCGAGCCGCGGAGTGAATCGGCGACTTGCTTGCGGATGCGGCGGTGCTGATCGTCGAGGCCTTGGCCGAGCCGCAGGCCCTTGGTCTGCAGCATCTCCTTGATCTCGATGAGCGAGGCCTCGCCGAAGTTGCGGTAGCCCATGAGCTCCGCTTCGGTCACGCGGAGCAGATCGCCGAGTGTCCGGATGTTCATCTTCTTGAGGCAGTTGCGCGCCCGGACGGAGAGCTCGAAGTCGGTCACCGGCGTGTCGAGGAGGGCGTTGCGCTTGGCGATGTCGCGGTCCTGCTCCTCGTCGACGAACATCTCCTTGCTCGCCTGCACATCCTTCATGAACAGGCGGGCACGGGTGTGGTTGGGGCTGGTCTCGAGCACCTGCCGGAGGCACTTCTCCGCCCGCACGTAGTCACCGCGGTCTTCGTGGAGCACCGCGAGGTTGATCAGGGCGTTCACGGGCGCCGGCGGGGTCTCGCAGACCCGCTCGTACAGGGCGATCGCCTCTTCTTCCTCGCCCGCGAGATCGAGCTCGTAGGCAAGCTTGAACATCACATCCGTGTTGGTCGGGTGGCTCGCGAGCGCTTTGCGGTACGAGTCGATCGCGCCGTCGCGGTCCCCGGCTTGCCGGAGGTTGTCGCCGGCCGAGATGTGAGCAGCGGCGGCCTGCGGGTCGCCCGCGCTGCTGCCGATGACCATGTCGAGCGGGTCGGATTGGGACATCTGGATCTCCGTCGGCGTGCGCACACCGGGGACAACTATCGCGCCCGGCGGATCACGACATTAGGCGCCCGGCCCGACCGGCTCAACCGTGCGGTCGCGGTCGCGGTCGTGGCCCTCGGCGAGCTCGTCGAACTCGCACACGCTCGGGCCCGCCTCGGCGCCGTGCGCCTCGGCCATGCCCATCTCGACACGCGGCTCGCCATCCTCGGCGGCCCGGCCGCGATCCACCAGCTCGATCCGCTTCCACCCGCCGCTCAGAAACCGCCACGCGAGCAGCAGCGAGAGCACGATCACGTACGCAGCGGCCCCGATCCACGGCCCGACCGGGCCCCACTGGGGCACGAACTCCACCGCGGCGTACCCCAGACCGAGGATGCACACCCAACTCGTGACGAGCGTGGCCATACCGGGCCAGACCGTATCCCCCGCCCCACGAAGCGAGCCGGAGACCGAGATGGCCAGGGCATCGAAGACCTGGAACGCCGCGGCCACCACGAAGAGCCGGGCCCCGATGGCGACCACCTCGTCCGCGAGGGCCGGGTCGACACCGCGGGATGAGAACGGCCGCGCCAGCTCCTCGCCGAACCCCACGAAGATGATGCCCCAGAAGCCCATGTACGCCGTACACATCACCACGCCCATCGCGGTGCGCGATGCGACCAGATCCCGCCGGCCGGCGCCGATCACCCGTCCGACGACGGCGGAGAGGGCCTGCATGATGCCCACTGCGGGCATGAAACTCAGGTGCATGTACCGCAGCACGATCCATGCCGCGGCCTCGCTCGCCACGCCGAACCGCCCCACGAAAAACTGCATGAAGATCCACCAGCAGAAGATCTCGTTGCCCATCATGACCGCGGCCGGCCACCCGATCCGCACGATGTCGCGCATCTCGGGCAGGCAAGGCTTCCAGGTCCGGAGCGTGCCGAACTCCGTGCGGTACTTCTTCGAGACGAAGACCGCGAGCGGGATCAGTCCCTCGATGAACCCGGCGATCACCGTGCCCACCGCGGCACCGGCGTATCCCATCTCGGGCAGGCCGAAGCTGCCGGTCACGAGGCCGTAAGTCAGCGGGATGTTGATCAGTACCGCGGTGACGGTCGACACCATAATCAGGTTCGGCCGGTGCATGCCGTAGAAGTACTGGGCCATCGTGCGCGCGATCACGGTGAACACGCATCCGAACAGCAGGATCTGTCCGTACCCGAGCGCCACCTCGCGCACACGCGGGTCGGCCTCGGCTTCGCCGAGCAGAGACCACAGCCCATCCATCAATGCGGGCAGCATGATCGCGTACGGCACGATCACGATGAGCCACGAGAGTGTCGAGAGCCACAGCCCGTTCCAGGCGTAGCACGCGCCCCGCTCCGGCTTGCCCGCGCCAAGGTTCTGGCTCACGAACGTCGAGACGACGCCGAGCAGCCCGAACATGATCGACTGCGGCAGGAACGCCGCGATCCCGCCGTGACCGACGCCGGCGACCTCGGCCGCGCCGAGCCGGCTCACGATCCACGT
Source organism: Planctomycetota bacterium (assembly GCA_038747915.1). Taxonomy (GTDB): domain Bacteria; phylum Planctomycetota; class Phycisphaerae; order Phycisphaerales; family UBA1924; genus JBCDAP01. The sequence continues at coordinate 9,540 of JBCDJJ010000076.1, forward strand.
ATCCACGAACTGCATCGCGGTGTACGAGGTCATCGTGATCACCGCGGGCAGGCCGATCCGCAGGATCTCACGCAGGGCGGCGCCCTTTGATTCGAGGATGGAGTCGGGACGGGTCATCGGGGCCTCGAGCGGAAGCAGGCCGCGATGCTACGCCGGTGCCCCGGGTGCCGGCTCGTCTATGCCGCGCGATTCACGCGATCTTGAGCCACGCGCCCGATGCGCCGCAGCGATCCCCGGAGTTCGCCCGCCCTCGCGACGAGTGCCGAGGCACTTGAGCGGGTGACGTGCAGCGTGCGTGCCGCTTCATCCAACTGCTCGATCATGAACAGGACGAGTGAACGGGCGGCCGGGTCGGGATCGGGCCCCGCAGCCCGGCGAAGATCGGCCTCGCTCTGCACCAGAAGGTGGGCGGCGTGACGCTCATCGGACGCCCGGACCGCGTGCCCCCTCTGATCGTGGGTGGTCGGTGGCGTGGTTGATTCGAGGTCAGTGTCATCCTGCGTGGACATCGCGTGCTCCTCCGATCAAAGTGGTGTCGGCTTGGTCGCCGATCGAGTTCATCGGGATATCCACTCAGGCGTGTCGCGCGTGCGGCGCGATCGGTTGGGGCCGCATACCCCGCCCAGGTGGACTTGCCGGCCAGTACCCCAAGATCGGCGAGCACACCAAGGCAGGGACAGGCCGCTAGCATCGCCCCGATGGCACCCTCCCCTGAGACCGGCCCCGAGCCGCTCAACCTCGGCGCGCTCGAAGCGGTACTGCTCGCCATGGACCGTCCGATGCCGCCATCGCGTCTGGCAGCCGTCCTCGGGCTCGATGAGGCCGGCGCGGACGGTGCGATCGAGGCGGGCACGACGTCGCTCAACGAGATCTATGCCGAGACGGGCCGGGCCTTCCGGATCGAGCGGGTCGCGGGCGGGTACCGCGTCATGACCCTGCCCGAGCACGCGGCTGCGGTCGCTGCGGCGCGTGGCATGCGGTCCGAGCGGTCGCTGAGCCGGGCGAGCCTGGAGACGCTTGCCATCGTGGCCTACCGCCAGCCGATCACGCGGGCCCGGGTCGAGGCGATCCGTGGGGCGGCGTGCGGGGAGGTGCTCCGCGGGCTGCTCGAGAAGCGGCTGGTCAAGATTGCTGGGCGTGCGGAGGAGCTGGGCCGTCCGATGCTCTACGCGACCACCGAGCGTTTCCTGGAGGTGTTCGGACTGGCCTCGCTCAAGGATCTGCCCACCGTGGGTGATCTCACGCCGATGGGCACGACCGAGATAAAGCCCGGCGCATCTCCCGAGGTCGATGCGAGCGAGGCATCTTCACCGTCCGATGATGTGCTGAGTTCCGAGGCTGCCACGCAGGAGGCCCCGACATGACCCGATCGCTCGCGACCGCTGCCGCTGGTGTTCTGCTCGCGACGGGGCAGGCGTGCACCTATCAGATCCAGGGCAAGGTGCTCCCGGGCGCGGTGAGCACGGTGCAGGTGGTCTCGATGGACTCGCAGGCGTGGTTCGCGGCGCTGCGTGACCCCGGTCTCGGGGGCGTGGAGGTCCAGGCGATCGTCGACCCCGATCGCCCGAATCGTCGGGGTGCGCAGGGTGGACGGACCGATCCAGACGGCGGCTTCGCGATCCCGATCTCGGACTTCGGCGCGGGTGTGCTCGAGTACGACGTCCTGGTGACGGCTCGCATGCCCGGCCATAGCCCGGCGACGAGCACCCTCCGACTCCCGTCGTCCGAGTCTCGGTTCATCGTGTATCTGGCGACCGGGACCGACCGCGCGATCGGTCGGCCCACGTTCGACCCCGAGGGTGAGATCGAACGGTTCTGGCGGTGATGGCAACCCGGCGCGACCGTCAGACGAACAACTCACCAATGCGCTCGCCCGCCCCTTCGCGCCGGTATGTGATCCGCACCTCGGGGTGGCTGTTCATCGCGCTGACCGCGCTCGTCGGTGTTGGTGCGATCCACAGCCAGAACAACCTGCTGTTCCTGCTCTTGGGATTCTGCCTCTCGGCGATCTTGTTCTCCGGCGTCGTGTCGGGTGCGATCCTGATGAACATCGAGGTGACGCGGCATCCCGTCGGCTCGGCGCAGGTCGGCGAGCCCTGGACGGTGCGGTACGACGTGCATAACTCGGCCCGGTGGGTGCCGGCCTTTGCGTTGCTGCTTCGGGAAGTGGGGGTGCGCACGCCGGGCGATGTCGAGCTGTTCCCCGAACTGCGTGCCTCGCTCTCGCACCTCGGGCCGGGGCGCCGCGCGGTGGCGACGGCGCGCGCACGGCCGGTGCGTCGCGGTCCGGTGCGACTCTCGACGATCGAGATCTCGAGTGGTTTCCCGTTCGGGATCTTGCGGAAGTCGGTGGAGTTTGCCCAGCCGGCGCAGGCGGTGGTTCGCCCCGAGCTCACACCCGGGGCAGCGCCGAGCGAGCCCGACGCCAAGCTGGCCCGAGAGGGTGCGGTGCTGTCGCCCGACCGTCGCGCCGCCGCAGGGGAGTTCTTCGGGCTGCGCGAGTATGTCCCGGGCGATGCGCCGCGGCTCGTGGCGTGGAAGGCGACGGCTCGGCTCGGCGAGCCGGTCACGCGTCAGTTGGTCGAGCCGCCGACGCACCGGGTCGTGCTCGAGCTTCGAGCGGTGCCCCGTGGTGTTGCGGTTGATCCGGGCGCCGAGGCGGAGATCGCCTGCGTCGCGGGTGCAGCGGCCGGGGCCATCGACCACGGATGGGCGGTTGGCCTGCGCGCGCCGGCGTTCAACATCGGCGTTGAGCCCGCGGCCGGTCGGGCTCAGCTCGCCGCGGTGCTCGATCTGTTGGGTGGGCTCGATCTCACGACACGACCGTCGGCAAAGGTCACAGAGGCCGCGGCGTGATGCGCGAGCGAGCCATCGCGGCGACGCACCGCTCGGCGTTCCTCGGCGTGCTCACGTACGCCGTGGCGGAGCCGAACACGGCGCTGGGCGTGATCGGCGGGGCATCGATCGTGGCGCTCGCAGCGATTCAGCGGTTCGCCGGCACCGCGGGCCCGATCGAGGTGCTGCTCGGGACGTCTGAGCGGATCGCTCGCCGCGCGATCAATCTGCTGCTGCTGCTCGCGGTGCTGTGGACACTGATCAGCCTCGGCGCGGCGCGGCAGGACACGACGCAGGTGGTCTCGATCATCAGTGTGCTCGTGGCGATGCTCGTGGTGATCCGCCTGCTGGAGCGAAAGACGCCGCGTTCGCTCGCGCAGGTGCTCTCGCTCAGCGGCACGCTCGCGATCGGGGCGTGTCTGACCAATGTCACGCTGGCGCTCGGCGCGCTGCTGATCACGCATCTGCTCGTCTTGCTGCACGCGGTGATGACGTACCAGGTCTACGCGGCCGAGGCGCAGGCGGTGGAGCATCTCGACGAGTCGGACCGCGAGGTGGCGGCATCGGCTGGTGATGCGGCGCCCGCGCACCGGTCGGTGCGTTTGCGGCACGACCTTGTCGGGATGACGGCGGTGGGTGGCGCGCTGATCATCGTCGGCGCCTCGTTCGTGTTCACCTCGTTGCCCCGCGGGATCGGGGGCGATGTGAGCGCCTGGCAGACGATCCAATCCGGCGGCACCGGGCGGGGTGTGGTCGGTTTTCGCGACACGGTCGCCCTCGGCGAGCGTTCGGGCATTCTGAGCGAATCGACCGCGGTCGTGATGGAGGTCGAGATCGTTGATCGTGGTCGCGAGCCGGGCCGCACCGCGAGCTACCTGCTCCGCGGCGCGGTCCTTGACCGGTACGACCCCGAGCAACGGACGTGGACCGCGTCCGATCAGCGTTCGAGTTCGCGGCTCACCGAGATGCGCGGCCTGAGTGACGACGATCTGATCGTCCAGCGGATCGCCACGCGCGGCAGCGCCGGTGACCGCCTCTTCGGCGTCTACGCGCCGATGTCCGTGGAGGTCACCGCGGGGCGGCGCCGTGGGCGGCCCACCGAGAGCATCTCCGTGCTCACACGCGAGATCACCGCGAGCGACCTCAACGCTCGTGTCCGCTACGAGATCCGGAGCGACCCGACGCTCGTCCTGCCGCCGCGCGCGGACGGCGACGATGTGTCGGCCCCGCAGACGCTGCGCACGTTCGCAGAGGGCGCGATCGCCGACGAGGCCCGCCGCGTGCTCGACGATGCCGGGCTGTCCCGCGACTTCGAGGCCCGGCACACACCCGACGATTTCACGATCGCGCGTGCGTTCCAGAACCACCTCTGGCGGACCTGCTCGTACACGATCGAGCAGGAGATGCCCCCGCCGGACACCGATCCCATCGAGTATTTCCTGCTCGAGCGGCGCGAGGGGCACTGCGAGTACTTCGCTTCGGCAATGGCGTCGATGTGCCGTGCGGTCGGGCTTAACGCGCGGGTGGTCGCGGGCTACGTCGCGACCGAGCGGAATCCGGCGAGCGGCGCGTTCATCGTGCGCGAGTCGCACGCTCACGCGTGGACCGAAGTCGAGGTGGCGCCGGGCCAGTGGTCGACCTTCGATGCTTCACCGCCGAGCGAGCTCGAGATGCTCCACCGCCCGAGCGGGTGGCGGGCTTCCGTGCGGCGGTGGCGCGACCAGATCGAGAGCATCTGGGTGAACAATGTGATCGGCTTCGACTCGGACCGGCAGGCGCAGATCGTGTCCGCGACGCTCGGGACGCGGACCTCGGAGCGCATTGAGAACTGGGCCATGCGCGCCGGTGGCGAGGCGATCTGGATCCCGGTGGGCATCGTCGGCGCGTTGATGTTCATGGTCGGGGTGTGGCGGATGCGAGCCGTGCTGCTCGCCCCGATGCGGCGGCGCCGGCAGGAGAGCGTCTTCGGCGACGACGAGGAGAGCGCTCGTCGCGCGCACCAGGCCGCGTTCTATCGCCGGCTGCTCGACACGCTCGCACGGGCGGGGCACGCCAAGCCCGACTGGGCGGGGCCGGTCGCGCACGCTCGTGGGCTGGAGGGTCCCACATCGGCGTCCGTCGAGCACCTCGGACGGCTGTACTACGAGATCCGTTTCGGCCGGCGCCTGCTCGAGGCCGATGAACTCGACCGTGCGCACGAGTTGCTCGATGGGCTCACCGAGTCGTTGAGGGCGTCGCATGCACGGTGAGCCGGTGTGGGATGTCGACCCCGAGGAGCACGCGGCGCAGCTCGACACGGTGCTCGAGCTCACCGAACCGGAGTCGACCGTGCTCGACCTTGGGGCGGGATCGGGTCGGATCGCCGTGCCACTCGCTGAGGCGGGGCGCATCGTGATCGCGGTCGACCGGGATGGCGAGGCCCTCGCGGCGCTCGGTGAGCGCGCACCCGATGTGCGCCGGTATGAGGTGGATGTGCTCGATCCTTCGGTACCGCTCGTCCCGCCGGACTCGGGAGTGATCGACGCTGCCGTGTGTGTGGGGAATACCTTTGCGCTGATCCGGGAGCCGTCTTCAGCGGCGAGCCTGCTCCGCCGTCTTCGTCCGCTCATGGCGCCTGGCGCGGTGTTCGCGATCGACGACTTTCCCTTGGCGGGGTGGGCGGAGCTGATCGAGGGCAACTGGCAGAGCGGCGTGAGCGACGACGGCGAGATGCAGCTTGTGTGGTCGGCCCACGAGAACCTGTTCGCGGTTCGCACGGGGGAGGCCATCGATCCGGAGTGTTGGGAGCTGATGCCGGACGATGCGGTGATGCGTCTGTGGACGCTCGGTGAGCTGGAGTTGCTCGGCATGCTCACGGGTTTCTCTCCGCCGGAAGCGCCGGACGGGTCGTCGCTCGTGCTCATGCGTGCGGCGGAGCACCGCGACGTTCGATAACGCGTGTGCGGGCCGGCTTTGGTGGCCGAGCGATCCCCCGGAGCTGGAGTGGGTGGCGGATCGGTTCGATGTCGGGCCTCGGCGAAAGGAGCGCTCGTGCCCGCTGTCCGATCACGCACCGAGAACTGGCGTCGCAGCCTGGAGCAGCTGTGCGAGCGTGGCGGCTCGATCGAGCTCGCGCTGCCGGCCTCCGAGGACGCCATCCGTCAGGGCGCCGCGCCGGATGACGGCGCGGTCGACCTGATGTGGCGCGTCCGGGTTGTCAAGGTCGGCGAGGATGGGCTTCGCATCGAGTCGCCGGAGACGCTCGGGCAGGCGTTCGAGCTGCACGTGGGCTCGTCGCTGGTTGGCGTGATCTCCATCGGGCAGAACCGGTGGATGTTCCGCACCGAGGTGCTCGAGCCGGGAGGATCGAACGGCGGGCCGGTGCTCAAACTGCCGGCCGGCGTCGAGCGGTGTCAGCGGCGTTCGTTCTACCGCGCGAGCACTGCCTCGCTCTCGTTGCCGACGGTCTGGGTCGCGCCGCTTCTCGATCTGGAGGGGGTGACCGAGGCCGAGCGGGCGTGCCGCGACTCCGTGCTCCAGGTCAAGCAGCGTGATGTGGTCGCTCGGATCGAAGGCGATCACCCGCCGATCGTCGAGGCGATGCCGGAGACCGAGCCGCGCACCGGTCCCGGCGCCACGTCGACGCTGGTCAACCTCGGTGGGGGTGGTGTGGGCCTGCTCTTCGAGCCCGAGCACTCGGGGATCGTGGCGCCGCAGCGGCTGGTGTGGATGCGCCTGCGGCTCCCGCCGCACGTGCCCGCGCCGCTCGTGATCGTCGGGCGGATGCGTCACTCGCATATCGACTCGTCTCGCCGCGTCTACGCCGGTGTGGCCTTCGAGTTCGGGCACCACGCGGGCTACCGCGAGTTTGTCGTCGATCAGCTCTGCCGGTACGTTGCTCTCGTACAGCGTCAGCAGCGATCGGGGTCGGACGTGGTCGTCGAGTGACGCGACCCCTCGAGCCCGCGAGACGGGCCGGCGGCGCGCCGCACGCACATGAGCACACCCGACATCCCAACCTCTTCGACGCCGAGCGGTGTCTCGCTCACACTCGACATCACCGACCTCGAGTCCGCCACGAGCTTCTGGACCGCGGCGCTCACCGGGCACGTGCGCACACGCGAGAAGCCGGGCACGCTCGGCGAGCAGCGGGTGCTCGTGTTCGACGATGCGCCGGGCCTGAGCCTGCGGCTGCGCTGGTGCTGGCCCCGCGCGACCGTCGGCACAACACCGGGTGGGATTCGTGAGATCGAGGTGGCCGTCGATGATCCCGGCGCGGTCCGCGCACGGATCGAGTCGTGCGAGGGTGTCTCGGTCACGCAGGAGCCCGGCGAGGGGTGCGGCGCGCTGAAGCTGGTGGACTCGCAGGGCTATGCGGTCGTCTTCCGTGGCCGTGCCTGACCGACGTCGCAGCATCACGTTTCACGTGGGTGACGTGGTCTCCTAGTGCGTTCCAAGTCAATTCGTCGCGGGTGCCACTGGTGGCTTGCCCACCAGTGCGAACGCCAAAGCCCTTGAACACTGG
>JBCDJJ010000077.1:0-16734 GCA_038747915.1 Planctomycetota bacterium
CCTCACCCGATCGCGGGCGACCTGCCCCGGGATCTGCCCCACGAGGTTGACCGCGCCGCCTGACAATCATAGGTTCGCCCGGCTATGTCGACCGATACCACCACCCCCGGAACGCCCGTCCTGCCCGAGGTCAAGATGAACGCGGTCAAGCCGACCGCACCCGTCATCGGCCGTGTGGTCTCCAACGAACTCTGCACCGCTGGCCGCAAATCGGCCGGTTTCGTGCGGCACATCTCGATCGACGTGTCCGGCACACCGCTCGCCGGGAACTGCCGAGTCGGTCAGGCCTTTGGCGTCGTGCCGCCCGGTGAAGATCGCAACAGCAAGCCCCACAAGCCCAGGCTCTATTCGCTCGCCTCCCCCACCGCTGGCGAGGATGGCGAGGGCAACGTGATCTCGACCACGTGTAAACGCGCGGTCGACGAACACTGGGAGACGGGCAAGCTCTTCCTCGGTGTGGCATCGAACTACATCTGCGATCTCGCGCCCGGCGACGAGGTGCGTGTGTGCGGCCCGAACGGCAAACGATTTCTCTTGCCCGACGACCCGGATCAGCACGAGTACATCTTCTTCGCCACGGGCACAGGCATCGCTCCGTTCCGCGGCATGGTCCAGGACCTGATCGCAGCCGGCGTGACGGGCCGGATCACACTCATCATGGGCACGCCCTACGCCACCGATCTGCTCTACCACTCGATGTTCCTCGACATGGAACAGAAGCACGAGAATTTCACCTACCTCACCGCGGTGAGTCGTGAGAAGCAGGACGACGGGCACAGCAAGCTCTACGTGCAGGACCGCCTCGACACCCACGCCGAGCAGCTTCTCCCCCAGCTGCGCAGCGAGAAGAACCTGATTTACATCTGCGGCATCGCGGGCATGGAACTCGGCATCTTCAAGCAGCTCGCCAAGATCCTCCGTGGCTCAGAGCTCGAGCAGTACCTCGTGTGCGAGCCCGAAGCGCTGGCCGACATCGACAACTGGGATCGCAAGATGCTCCACAAGCAGGTGAAGCCGACCAAGCGGATGCTGCTTGAGGTCTACGCGTAAAGGGCGGTCGGTCTTAGTTTCCGAACCCGACGCGTTCGCGGCGACTGCGGAGCGTCTCGGGCTCGTGCTCGTAGAACAACCGCGCCACCACCACGCCGAGTTCCTGGGCGAGTGATTCCTCGAGGCGGAACCGCTCGTCGCGGCTGATCACCACGGTCTCGGGCTGCGAAAAGATCTCGGCGTCGACGCGGTGCCCCGACTCGCGGGCAGGCCAGATCCGCTCGTTGCGGACCGCATCGACGACCTTCACACGGGCCGCGGCCTGCGGTGTGAGCGAGTCCTCGTTGCTCGCGAGCCCGAACTGGTCGACATCGACATGCACCACCACCTCGGCGCCGACGGCTCGGCCGATGTCGACGACAGAGGTGTAGTCGCCCGCGCGGTCCTCTCGCGTCGCCCGACGGGCCGCCTGCGAGGCGACCATGAAGTCGATCGGGAACTTGCCCTCGCCGAGCAGCGTGCGGTCGGCCTCGCGGCCCGCGATATCCTGCAGCGCCCGCCGCGGCATCACCGAACGCGTGTCGTCCACGAAAATCACCAGCGAACGCGAGGTATCGAGCACGAACCGCGCCGGCTGCTTGGGTGGCCCCTCGGCGATGTAGTAGAACGGGGCCACGATGTTGCACCCGCCCGCGGCTGTTGCAATCACAACAACACCGAGCGCGCCGAGGGCTGCACACGTGAGGCGAGCAATTCGAGCGATGGCCATATCCGTCCCGCCGATCAGTACCGCATAAAGTTCGGCTCTTCGTGATCGAAGAAGAGCCACGTGCATCGGTGCATCGCGCGAAGCTGCAGCACGCTCTCGATGTGCTCCTCGCTCAGCTCGGTGCGGGCCCGCACGTTGTCGGGGTAGCTCACGCGGACCTGACGCGAGAACGCAAAGTCGTCCGGGGCAGCGCTGTCCGCCTCGACCACGGCCACCTGCGCCGAGAACCGTCCCGCCCACGTGTGCATGTTGCCCGGCTCGTGGAGCCGGTACTCGAGCAGGTCGACGATGATCAGGCGGTCAACCACGAACTCATCGGCCAGCTCGCCGTAGCTCATCGCGGTCCACCGCGGGTTGGCGTACTGGAACTCGAGCACCCGAGGGCCGGGCACGAAACCCGACGCGCCGACCTCGTCACCGGTCAGCGTCCGAGTGATCGCGTTGGTCATCACGCTCACGATCTCGGGATGCTGAGCGCGCAGCACCTGATCGGCCTGCACGATCACCGCGAAGCTCTTGTCCTGCAGGCCGGCGTACTCGGCCTCGACCATGCTCGAGCCGGTGCGCTCGTACGTGTCGCCCGCGACCGCTGCGAGCCCGGGCAATAGCTGCACCGCCGACACCGCGGCACCCAGCGCCGTGGCGCACCCTGACAGACCCGCCACGAGCGGCAGGAGGACACCAGCAACGCCGAATCGGGTCATGGGCGAGCGATCACGGATCACGAGCGAGAGCCTACCACGTCACCCACTTGTAGAGCCACGAAATCGCCAGCACGCCCACACCAAGCCAGACCACCTTTGGTCGAGCCAGCAGCGCCAGATCGTCGAGCAAACGCGACCCGAACGCCGCCACATGCACCAGCGGCCAGAACACCGTCGCGGCCAGGAGCGCCAGCACCGTCCCCGCCGGCTGGATCAGGAACGCCGCGACCGGCCGGCCCTCCACGAGCGTGGAGAATGCTGTCGTCATCCCACAGCTCACGCACGGGCGGTCGAACGCCATGGCGAAGCCGCAAGCGGGCAGCCCGAGCTGCTCGTGCGTGCCGTGGCCCGCGTTCGCCGGATCGAGCCACGCCGCGACGAGCAGCACCGCCAGGATCCCGGTGGCAAGCACCCCCGCCCCGATCCGCTGCCCCACTGTCGCGCGCCGCGTCATGCCTGCACCGTAGGCATCTCGGGTGCGCCCGATCACCTGTTCCGTGGAGCGGGCCGGTCCACCGGTACGATGAACAGATCCAGCTGTGAGTGATTGCATCGAGGAGCTCGGCATGGATGCCTTTGTGATTGAGGGTGGATCGCCGCTGCACGGGCGGGTGCGGGTGAACGGGTCGAAGAACGGCGCGCTGCCCGAGATGGCCGCGGCGCTGCTCACCGACGAGCCGATCGAGCTGGTTGGCGTGCCCGACCTCGCCGACATCGCCAACCTCCGGCGTCTTCTCGGCGAACTCGGCGTTGAAGACCAGTTCGAGTCCGACGAGCGCGCCGGCGTCGGCGGCACGCTCCGGCTCCACACCACCGACCAATCGCACTCGCACGCCCGGTACGACGTGGTCCGCACGATGCGGGCGAGCATCTGTGTGCTCGGCCCCATGCTCGCCAAGCGAGGCGAGGCCCGTGTCTCGCTGCCCGGCGGGTGCGCGATCGGCGATCGACCGGTCGATCTGCACCTCCGCGGGCTCGAGGCGCTCGGCGCACGAATCACGGTGGAAGCCGGGGACATCACCGCCCGTACACCGACATCAGGCCGCCTCCGCGGGGCCCGCGTCTTCCTCGGTGGGCCGAACGGGCCCACGGTGCTCGGGACCGCGAATGTGATGTCCGCCGCTGCCCTTGCCGAGGGCACCACCGTGATCGAATCGGCCGCCTGCGAGCCGGAAGTGGCGGATCTGGCCCGGCTCCTGAGCGCCATGGGCGCACGCATCACCGGCGCCGGCACGCCCCGCATCACGATCGAGGGTGTCGAATCCCTCGGCCGTGCGCGCCACCACGTCATCCCCGACCGCATCGAGGCCGGCACCTTCATGATCGCCGCTGCCATCACGAATGGACGCATCAGGCTCGAGAACTGCCCGCTCGACGCCTTGCTCGCGGCGGCCGATGTGCTCGACCGCGTTGGTGTGACCGTTGATCACATCGACGGCGGCGACCCCATGCGGTGCACATGCGAGGTCTCGTCGGCCCGCGTGCTCAAGCCCGCGACCATTACCACGCAGCCGCACCCCGGCTTCCCCACCGACATCCAGGCGCAGATGATGGCACTCCTGTCACTCGCTGACGGCAACTCCGTGGTGACCGAGCGCATCTTCCCCGAGCGCTTCCTCCACGTCGCCGAGCTCTCCCGCATGGGTGCGCAGTTGTTCCGCCAGGGCGCGACCGTGGTGGTCAGCGGCGTTGAGCAGCTCCGCGGCGCGCCCGTGATGGCGAGCGACCTCAGGGCCAGCGCCTGTCTCGTGCTCGCCGGCATGGCGGCCCATGGGCAGACCATCGTCCGCCGCGTGTACCACCTCGACCGCGGGTACGAGCGGATGGAGGCCCGCCTCGCGACGCTCGGGGCCACCATCGAGCGGGTCAACGACCGCGAGCTGAGCCCCGCGGCCAGTCTCTGAATCGCCCCCCAAGACAGTCCGGCAGGCCAAACCGGACAAACTCCTCCCATCACGATTCCATACTGGGTTTCCCGGAGAACATCTGTCACAATCCGGGTACGGGGTCATCCTGAGTCGGCTCCGTCGGAGGCATCTATGTCGCATCACACGATCACAAGTGCTGCTCATCACGTGACTTTGGACGGCAACGAGGCCGCTGCGGCCGTCGCGTACGCTGCGAGCGAGGTCGTCGCGATCTACCCGATCACACCCGCGTCCGCGATGGGCGAGCACGCCGATGCGTGGGCCGCAGCGGGCCGGCAGAACGTCTTCGGCATGGTCCCGCGTGTGATCGAGATGCAGAGCGAGGGCGGCGCCGCGGGTGCGATCCACGGCTCGCTCCAAGCCGGGTCGATGACGACGACGTTCACCGCGTCGCAGGGCCTGCTCCTGATGATGCCCAATATGTTCAAGATCGCGGGCGAGCTGACACCGGCGGTCTTCCACATCGCGGCCCGCTCGATCGCGACCCACGCCCTCTCCATCTTCGGCGACCACTCCGACGTGATGGCCCTCCGCGCCACCGGGTGGGGCATGCTGTGCAGCGGCGGTGTGCAGGAGTCCGGCGATATGGCCGCCATCGCGCACGCGGCCACGCTCCGCACGCGACTGCCCTTCATGCACTTCTTCGACGGCTTCCGCACGAGCCACGAGATCAACACCGTGGAAGCGGTGCCCTCCGAGATCGTCGCGCAGATGCTCGACGAGCGGGCCCGCGCCGACTTCCGTCAACGAGCACTCGACCCCGATGCGCCCACACTCCGTGGCTCGGCGCAGAACCCCGATGTCTTCTTCCAGGCGCGCGAAGCGGCGAACCGGTACTACGACGATGCCCCGCAACTCGTTCAAGAGGAGATGGACCGCTTCGGTGCGCTCACGGGCCGCCGGTACAACCTCTTCGACTACCGCGGCCATCCCGAGGCCGACCGCGTGATCGTCGTGCTCGGCTCGGCGGGCGATGCCGCGGACCGCGCCGCCGACTGGCTCGCTCAGCGCGGCGAGAAGGTCGGCGTTGTGCATGTCCGTCTGTACCGACCGTTTGATATCGACGCGTTCGTCGCGGCGCTGCCCGCGAGCGTGCGCCACATGGCCGTGCTCGACCGGTGCAAGGAGCCCGGGGCGACCGGCGAGCCGCTCTACCAAGACGTGGTCGTCGCGCTCGACCGAGCCTGGCCCGGCGAGCGGGTGCGCGTGATCGGCGGCCGGTACGGGCTCTCGAGCAAGGAGTTCACGCCGGCGATGGCCGGCGCGGTGTTCGACGAACTCACCGAGCGCGAGGTCCGCCCCCACTTCACCGTCGGCATCAACGACGATGTCACGCGCCTGAGCCTCGATCACGACCATATCCTCATCGACGAGCCGGAGGACGAGGTCCGCGCCGTCTTCTTCGGCCTCGGTAGCGACGGCACCGTCGGCGCCAACAAGAACTCGGTCAAGATCATCGCCGACGAGACCGACCGCTTCGCCCAGGGCTACTTCGTCTACGACTCGAAGAAGTCGGGCAGCGTGACGGTCTCCCACCTTCGCTTCGGGCCCCGCCCGATCCGCGCGAGCTGGCTCATCGACCGGGCGACGTTCGTCGCCTGCCACCGCTTCGACCTGCTTGACAAGCGTTCGGTGCTCGACGTGGCCGATCAGGGCGCGACCGTGCTGATCAACGCGCCCGTCGGCCCGAACGAGCTGTGGGCGCAGCTCTCCGCGGAGTCGCAGGAGCAGGCGCTCGAGAAGAACCTCACGCTCTACTGCATCGATGCCAACGCCGTGGCGTCTTCCTGCGGGCTCAAGAACCGCATCAACACCATCATGCAGACCTGCTTCTTCGAGCTCGCGGGCGTGATGCCCGTCGAGCAGGCGATCGCCGCGATCAAGGCCGCGATCGAGAAGAGCTACTCCAAGCGCGGCCCCGAGATCGTCGAGCAGAACAAGCGGGCGGTCGATGCTGCCATCGCGGCCTTGCACAAGGTCGAGGTGCCCGATCGGGTCACCGCGGCCCGCCGTCACCACGAGACCGTCCCGCCCGAGGCGCCCGACTTCGTACACCGGGTCGTCGGCCAGATCATCGCCGGCCGTGGCGACATGCTGCCGGTGAGCGCTCTCCCCGTCGACGGCGTTTTCCCCACCGGCACCGCCAAGTACGAGAAGCGATCGATCGCGCTCGAACTACCGATCTGGGAGCCCGACCTGTGTACGCAGTGCGGCCTGTGCTCGCTCGTGTGCCCGCACTCGGCGATCCGTGTCAAGAGCTTCGCGCCGCACCTGGCCAACGGCGGCTCGCCCGAGGGCTTCCGCGCCGCGCGGGGGAAAGGAAAAGACTTCGCCGACCGGAGCGTCACGGTGCAACTCGCCCCCGACGACTGCACCGGGTGCACCGCCTGCGTGCAGGTGTGCCCCGCGGTCGACAAAGAAGACCGCACGCGCAAGGCCATCAACATGGCGCCCAAGGACGAGCACATCGACCGCGAGCGCACCAACTGGGACTACTTCCTCTCCATCCCCGCGAGCGATCGACGCACGATCCGGCTCAACACTATTAAAGGAAGCCAGCTCGCCGAACCACTCTTCGAGTTCTCGGGCGCGTGCTCCGGGTGCGGTGAGACGCCCTACCTCAAGCTCCTCACCCAGTTATTCGGCGACCGGATGCTCGTGGCGAACGCCACCGGGTGCTCCTCGATCTTCGGTGGCAACCTGCCGACCACGCCCTGGACCTGCGACGCCGAGGGGCGAGGCCCCGCGTGGGCCAACTCGCTCTTCGAGGACAACGCCGAGTTCGGCCTGGGCATGCGACTCGGCAGCGAGCAACGTGCCGCCCGGGCCCGAGCGCTCGTGCATCAGCTCGCCGGTGAGATCGGCTTCGAACTCGCTGAAGCGCTCCTCAATGCACCCACCAACACCGAGAGCGCGATCGCGGCTCAACGATCCCGCGTGGCGCTGCTCCGCGAACGGATCGACACGGCCCACTCTCCCACCGCGCGCGAGCTGCACGACCTTGCCGATGCCCTCGTCGATCGCTCGGTCTGGATCATCGGCGGCGACGGGTGGGCCTACGACATCGGCTTCGGCGGGCTCGACCACGTGCTCGCCTCGGGCGCCGATGTGAACATCCTCGTGCTCGACACCGAGGTGTACTCCAACACCGGCGGCCAGGCGAGTAAGGCCACGCCGCGCGCCGCGGTCGCCAAGTTCGCAGCGGCCGGCAAGTCCGCCAAGAAGAAAGATCTCGGCATGCTCGCGGTCAGCTACGGCTCCGTGTACGTCGCCCAGATCGCCATCGGCGCCAACCCCCAGCAGACCATCCGCGCCATGACCGAGGCCGAGAGCTACGCGGGCCCGTCCCTCATCATCGCCTACAGCCACTGCATCGCGCACGGCATCGATACCGCGAGCGGCAACGATCACCAGAAGCAGGCCGTGCAGGTGGGCTACTGGCCGCTTTACCGGTACGACCCCAGGCTCGAGGCCGAGGGCAAGGTGGCCATGAAGCTCGACAGCCGCCGGCCCGGCGGTGGATTCCGCCAATTCGCCGAGGGCGAGGGCCGATTCGCCTCGCTCCTCCGAGCCGACGCCGATCGAGGCGATGCGCTCCTGCGTCAGGCCGAGTCCGATATCGCCGAGCGGTGGTCGTTCTACGAGCGGCTCGCGGGCACCGCCTGACGAGCAGGATCCCCGGTTGGCTCGCACTTCACTGAAGCTTGAGTGAACACGCCCCGGCCGCGCCCGCGCGAGCCGGTGCGGCATCACGCGAGTTCCTCTACGCTCGGCGGCACGCTGCGCGTTCGCAAAGGAGTGCTCGTGTCGCTGCTTGCTGTTCCGCTCGCCATTCTGGTGGGTCTCTCGATGGGGTTGCTCGGCGCCGGCGGGTCGATCCTGACGGTTCCGATCCTCGCGTACCTGCTCGGCCACGAGAAAAAGGCCGCGATCGCCGAGTCGCTCGGCATCGTGGCGGGCTTGGCGCTGCTCGCGGTGCTCGCGCGGTGGAAGGACAAGCTGATCGACTGGCGGAGCGTGCTCTTCTTCGGCCCGCCGAGCATCGTGGGCACCTACCTCGGCGCGTGGGTGAGTCAGTTCGTGCATGAAGATGTGCAGATGACGCTCTTCGCCGTGGTGCTGCTCGCAGCGGCGCGCGCGATGCTGAAATTCGACCTGCCGGACCCTGCAGGTGCCAACGGCGAGAAACCGGCGCACCTGCCGTGGCCGCTCATCATCCTCGAGGGGCTGGGCGTCGGCGCCCTGACCGGCCTCGTCGGCGTCGGCGGTGGCTTCATGATCGTGCCGGCCCTCGTGCTGCTCGGGAAGGTTCCGATCCAACGGGCCGTGCAGACCAGCCTCACGCTGATCGCCCTGAAGTCGATCGCCGGGTTCATCAAGTACATCGATGTGCTCGACGAGGCCGAACTCACGATCAACTGGTGGACCGTCGGCGCGTTCATCGTGCTCGGCACCGCGGGCGGGGTCGTCGGACTGCACCTGCGCTCCAAGTTCGACGATGACCGCCTCCGCCGCGCGTTCGGGTGGTTCATCCTGCTCGTTGGGGTGATCGTGTTCGCGATGGAGATGTGGGCGATCTCGCAGCTGTTCTTCGCGCACACGGGGGTCGAGCCCGCGATTGCCGAACACGCGATTGCCTCCGTACGGTGATGCCTCGGACTGTGTGTCCTGCCCGGAGGCATCGAGCCACCATGCCCCAGACCCTCCGCGTGATCTCGGATGCCAGGCGGTGCACGATCTGCGCCGAGCACCTGCCGCTCGAGCCGAGGCCGCTGCTCGCCGGTTCAGCCGGCTCACGCATCCTGCTGATCGGCCAGGCGCCCGGCCGGGCCACGCACGACCGCGGCGAGCCGTGGCGCGATGCGAGCGGCGATCGGCTGCGCGACTGGCTCGGCCTCGACGAGCACCAGTTCTATAACCCGGCGCTCGTGGCACAGATGCCCATGGGCTTCTGCTACCCGGGCAAGGGGGCCTCGGGCGACCTGCCACCCCGACCCGAGTGCGCTCCGAAGTGGCACCCCAGGCTGCTCCGAGCGTTCCGCGCTGTCGAACTGACGGTGCTGATCGGCCGATACGCCTTCGATCGGTATCTGAGGGACGACCTCGGATCACGCGCTACGGGTGTGACCGAGATCGTGCACCGGCACCAGGAGTGGCTGCCGGACCGGATCGCGCTGCCGCACCCCTCGCCACGGAACAACATCTGGCTCAAGAAAAACCGGTGGTTCGAGCGTCGGTGCGTGCCGGCGTTGCGAGAGCGTGTGGCGGAACTCGTGGGCTCACGAGCGAGTGATGCTCGGTGACGGTCCCGGAGTTGTGATGCCCAACCGTTCCGCCACGACGTGGGCCAAATCCTCCGGCTCGACCATGCGGCCCGGGCCAACCGCCCGGCACGCCTGCCACCCATCGTCGGGGCCGACGAGTTCGAACCCGTCGGTAGTGAGCTGCGCCGCGTTCCGCTGGGTGCTCGGCTGCGACCACATCACCTCGTTCATGGACGGCGCAAGCAGCACCGGCGTCTGCCGCCGGTCGATCGCGCTGAGCACGAGCGCCACCACGTCGTCCGTGCGCCCGGTGACGAGCTTCGCCATGAAGTCCATCGTGCATGGCGCGACGATCGCGAGATCGGCATCTCGGGCCGTCGCGATGTGCTGCGGATCCGACGACTCGACGTGCGTCCACTGGTCGGTGTACACGGGTCGACCCGAGAGCGCCTGGAGTGTGAGCGGTGTGATGAACCGCGTCGCGGCCTCGGTCATGCACACGGCGACCTCGGCGCCGCGCTGCGCGAGGCGGCTCACGAGCGTCGCGGCTTTGTATGCAGCGATCCCGCCGGTCACACCAACGATCACACGGCGCCCCGCGAGCGGCGAACCGGCCGTGGCATCGATAGCCGGATCAGGCCGTGACATGACGTGCCCCGGCGGATTCGATCACAGGAGGGCGGCGGACTGGCTCGACGAGGACCCCGACGGGGCCGCGGCCTCGAGCGCGTTGGCGTCATCGAGCAACTGACGGACGTGCGGCGGGGCCTCGCTCGGCATCTCCGACCGGTCGTAGTCGACCACGAGCTTGTCGTGCAAGATCTCGTCGATCACGACCTCGAGGTCGGACCGGCCCTCGCGCTCCACCATGGGGCGCGCGCCGTCGACGATCTCCTGCAGCCGCTTCTGGATCAGGGCGCAGAGCTTGAAGCGTCCGCCGGCCTTCTCCACCACCTCTTCGCTCTTGAGTGCTTCGATCACGGGCCTGAGTCCTCGCGTATGACGAATCGATGAGTGTAGGCTTGGTGCCCGCACCCACGCAAGGCCGCCCGCCGATGTGCCCCCCACCGCTGCCGACCACCGAGCGATCCGCCGACGAACGGCCCATCTTCCGCGCCGGCGACCGTGTCCGCCACGCCGGCAAGCCCGAGTGGGGTGCCGGCGAGGTAACCAAAGCCCAAGGTCTGCTGCAAAGCGGCGTGAAGTGTCAGCGGCTCAGCATCCGATTCGAGCGGGCGGGGCTGAAGCACCTGTCCACCGCCGCTGCCAACATCCGGCCCGCCGATGAGCCCGTGGGCGCCGCGAGCTCGCCCGACCCCGCCAGGCCCACGCCGCTCGATCCCCTCGAACCGCCGTCGCGCGAGGAGATGCTCGCCCGACTCGCCACGCTGCCACCAGAGGCGATCGACCCAACCCGCTCGGCCCGCTCGCGTGTCGAAGCCATGCTCTCGCTCTACCGCTTCTCTGCGGACGGGGGCTCGCTCCTCGATTGGGCCGCGACCCAGACCCGGCTCGCTGATCCGCTCGCTGAATTCTCGCGTGCTGAGCTCGAAGAGCGGTTCGTCCGGTTCTCGGACGCGCGCGACCGAGCCCTCCGCGATCTGGTCGCCGACATCGCGGCGCGTTCCGGTGTCCCGGTTGGCCACCTCCGCGATGGGCTGCCGACGCCGGCGCGCGACGCGCTGGCCCGGCTCGACGCGCGGCGTTGACCCGGCGCATCACGCCGGTGCGACCCGCGCGGTGATCCACGGGTTTGGCACGGTCTCGCGGGAGCGTGCCAAACCTGCCGAATCCGCCGTCGCACATCTGAAACCGCACTCTTCTCGGACACACCACGCGCCGGGGCGTGCGTGGCACGCCCGTTCGGCCCCGCGCTTGCAATTTGTCCTGGCGAACCGGCACGCAGCCGCCACAATCGATCAGAGGAGCGACCGCCATGCAAGATCAAGATTTCCAGACCAAGCTCGCCGAACTCATCGAGCGGATCGACGAACTCCCCGCCGAGCACCGCGCCAAGCTCAACGAACTCGCCTCCGAGACGCAGCAGCGGCACGACCGGATCCGTCAGGCAATGTCGAGCCTCCAGGAGTCGCTCGATTACCTCCGCCTGAGCGTGAAGTACCTCGTCTTCGACCTTGAGGCAACCCGTCGCGAGAACGACAAGCTGCGCTCCATGCTCACCGACTCCGGCGATGAGGCCCCCGGCGGGCACGAGAGCGACTGAGCCGCCCAGGAGACCGAGCGGAGAGGCGGGCGCCGGGGTGAGAGCCGGCGCCCACGGGTAGGACCGAAGACACGTCCTCGAGCGAGAGTAGGCCGCGGAGGAGAGCGGCACGAGAGCTGAGAGGTGGACCGTGGGAGAGGATCCGCGCGTGCACGGCGCGGACTCGGCCCCGGCGCGCGATGTCGATGGGGGACATTGCCGCCGGGGTTTGCTTGTGCGCACCGAGCACGAGGAGATCCGAGAGCCGTGCGTACGCGGGTGCCACTGGCGGCTTGTCCGCCAGTGTTTGACAACTTCGATACCCGCACTGGTGGCAAGCCACCAGTGGCACCCAGACGTGTTGTGCCCTTCGGATCACCCGCGTCGGAGGTTCTCTCGGCTCAGCATGAGCTCGAGGGTACTCGCGGCGAAGTCGATGTCTCGCTCGGTCATGCGGGTGTAGAAGGGGAGCGCGATGGTGCGATCGCTCACCGTCTCGGCGATCGGGAACTCCCCTCCCGCAAAGCCGAAGCGCTCGCGGTAAAAGGGTTGCGTGTGGATGCACGGGAAATACGCCGCCGCACCCACATCGTGCCGGTGCATCCCCGCGATGATGCGGTCACGCTCCTCGGCGGTGTACCGGTCGCTCAGGCGGATGACGAAGACGAACCAGCTCATGGTGTCGTCCTCGGGGATGTTGGGCAGCACGATGTCGGTGTTGTCGAGCAGCCGCTGCATGTAGAAATGGGCCACTTCTCGGCGCCGCGAGAGCAGCTCTTGGAGCCGGCTGAGCTGCCCGACCCCGAGCGCCGCTTGCAACTCGCTCATCCGGAAGTTGTAGCCGAGGCGCTCGAACTGAAACGGCGAGCCGATGGTCCCGACCACGCTGCCCGGCGAACGGCCGTGGTTTCGCAGACTCCGGCACAGATCGGCGATGCGGTCGTCATCGGTAACGATCATGCCGCCCTCGCCCGTCGTGATCTGTTTGTTGGGGTAGAAGCCGAAGACACCCGCGCGGCCGTACGACCCCAGGTGCCGGCCGCGGTAGCGCCCCCCGATCGCCTCGCACGAATCTTCGAGCAGCGGGATCTCGTGCTTCGCAGCGATGCGCAGATACGCATCAAAGTGCGTCGGGTTGCCGAAGGTCTCGACGGCGAGAATCGCCTTCGTGCGATCGGTGATCGCCGCCTCGACCCGCTCGGGGTCCATGTTCAGGCTCTTGGGGCAGATGTCGACGAAGACCGGCGTCGCGCCGACATACAAAATCGCGTTGGACGAGGCGATGAAGCTGAACGGCGTGGTGATCACCTCGTCACCGGGCCCCACGCCCATCGCGATGAGCGACATGTGGAGCGACGCGGTCCCCGACGAGCACCCCACCGCGTGCGCACGACCGGTCAGCCGGGCGCACGCATCCTCGAAGCGGCGGAGCATCGGCCCGATCGACAGCCGCCCGGAGGTCAGCGTGTCGGTCACGAGCTCGATCTCGCGCTCGGAGATGTCGGGCAGCGAGAGCGGGATCGATTCTTCCATCAGGGCAGGCTCCGAGACGCAGGGCGTGGTGGTGATGATCGGCTGATCCGGTCGGCCAGCATCGATCCAATGGGCTGATCCGATGCGCGCAGTGCCAGCCACGCCGCCTGCACGCGATGCGCCTCGGAGAGCTGTGATCCGCCGGCCCCGGCGCCCGCAAGAGCCGCTGCGGCCGACGCGCCGAGCGCGTCTACCGCGCCGCGCGCCACGAGTGATCTGGCACGGCACAGCACGCCGAGCGCGCCCACCTGCTCGGTCGGCCACGCCGGGTGCGGCTCGATCGCCCAGATCGGCTCGGCGCCCGCCTCGAGCAGCGCGAGCACGATCGCCCGGGCAAGCCCCGCATCACCCCGCTCGAGCGCGTCGGTGAGCGGTTCGCCGAGCGCGGCTACGTCGATCTCGGCGAGCCGCCGGCACGAGAGCGTCGCCTCCCTCGACACCGGCGCACGCGTTGACAGGCGGCTGGCTGACGCGCGGATGGGCTCGAGCAAAAAATCCCTCGCTCCGGCCCCCAACAGATCGGCGTGCTCGATCGCCCAACCCGAGACCACCGGTGACCCGCTCTCCACGAGTGCCACGAAGTCACCATGTGCGGCAGCGCCGATCGCCACACCGTGGCCGGCACGACCGATGGCCACGACAAGCTCGGTCTCCGCCTCCCGCATCCGCTCAAACGGTGCCGGGCCGATCACCTCGGCCGTGTTAAGCGCCGCGATCGCCAGACCGATCCGCTCGGCCGCTGCAAGCGACAGGTCGTACGCGTCGAGCCACTGCGACTCCGCACCCGGCGCACCCCGCTCGAGCAGCGACTCCAGAATCTTCGCGTGGCGCGGCGGATCCTCGGCAAACTCGAACAGCGCGAACTCGAGAAACGGCTCGACGGGCTCCAGCCCGTGCGTCGAGATAAAGTCCAGCAGATAGTTCGTGAGCCCGCGGCGTTGTTCATCCTCCAGGTCCAAGAGCGCCGACTCGAGCTGATCGAACCCCATGCCCCGCGGATCGATGCACCCCGCGAGCAGTAGCGCCCCGAACCGGACATCGGGCAAGGGGTGCGCACCGAGCCGCTCCAACCGCGCCCGATCGGCGTCCAGACCGCGCGCGACGAGCTGCGCCCGCAGCGCCACCTCGATGCGAGGCTCGAGGTCATCCGCCAGGAGTAACGCCGCGATCACGGTCTCGGACAGCAGATCGTGCTCCGCGGCGTGCAGCAGGATCGCTGCCTGCTCGCGGGCATCCTCGATGGTGGTCAGACGATCGAGATCCAACCCGGGCGGCGAGCGCAGCTCCGCGAGCCCCAGCACACCGTGTACGCGCAACGTCGCGTTCGACCCCTCGGCCGCTGCATCAAAGACTTCGCCAAGCGCCGGATCGCGGAGCTGTCGCAGTGCGCCGAGCGTCTCACCCGCTCGTCGGGCTGAGACGCCGGCGAGCAACGTGCGGATGCACCTGTCGAGCGCGGGAGTGTCCCCCTGCGGCATCGCCACCCCAGGGCGCGCGCACATCGTCAGCACCGAGACGATGAACGCGACAATGCACCGAGCCGACATCCGGCCAGTGTACGAGGAGCCCGGTGATCGACCAGCGGCCGCCGAGTCAGGCCGCCATGGCCGAGTGCGCATCAAGCTCGTCGCGGAGACGATCGAGCAGATGGGCGACCGGGACTTCGTCGAGGCCCGGCCCGCACCCTTCGATGGCGGCCCCGCTCTCGATCTGCCGGCGAAGCCGAGCGCACGCCGCAACCACCGTCGAGTGGGTGCGACGACCGAGCGCGGTGGCGATCTCGGGGAAGCTGTGCGTCGTGCGCTCGCGGGCGAGCAGCGCGGCCGCTGCCCGGGCGAGGACGACCCGCTTGTGCCGCCCGGTGCCCATCAGCTCCGACACCTCGACCCCAAGCGTCGTACAGACCATCGAGGTGATCTCGGACATCCGAGGCGGCCGCGCGACCGGCGAGAGCGACGAATCGGCGAGAGCCGATTGAACAGCCGCAGCGCTCAGCTCACCGTGCGGCGCCGAGAGCTCACCCATCCGGCACAGCGCCTTGAGCCGGTTCACCACCCCGCACAGCTCGCGGGCCGATGCGGCCCCGGCCCGCGCGATGCACCGGAGCGATGCGGGCTCGGCGGTGAACCCGTCGCGTGCAAGCAGCGCCGAGGCGATCTGCTCGCGCGTCTGTGGGTCGGGACGGTCGATGCGGCACACCACACCCGACAGGCACCTCGACATCAGGGCACGATTGAGCTTCTCGATGTGAGAGGGGTGCCCGTCCGACGCCAGCACCACCGCGGCGCCCTCGAGCCGCAACGCCTCGAAGGTGTGGAGCAGCTCCGACTGCGTCCCGGTCTTGCTACTCAGAAAATGCACATCGTCGATGCACAACAAATCGAGGTGGCGGAAGCGTTCACGGAACGAGGACCGGTCACCGGAACGCACAGCGGCCACGTACTGGTTCGAGAACTCCTCGCACGTGATGTATCGAGAACGACCGCCCGAGAGCGATCGGTGCGCCGACTCGCACGCCTGGAGCAGGTGGGTCTTCCCAACGCCGCACGGGCCGTGGAGGAACAGCACGCACTCGCCCTGGAGCTGCCCCTCGGCGAGCGCCTGAACCGCGTGGAAGGCGGTGCGGTTGCACTCACCCACGACGAACTCGTCGAGGCGATGCCGCTGGGTGCGACGGCGCGGCTTTTCGACCGGCGGCGCGATGGGTGCCGGCTCATCGGACACGGGCGCGGTGGTCCCGAGTGAGGAGAAACGCTCGGGATCCACACGCCAGTCGAGGGTGACCTGTTGGTCGTCGACAAGGGCGTTCGCGGCCGCCTGCAACTCGGCATCGAACCGCCGGCGGAGGAACCGCGCGTGCGCATCGGTCGGGACATGGATCAAGAGCGCCGCGCCGCGTGATTCGGCGCGGAGTTCGAGCCGGACCGACCCGGCAAAGTCCCGGCGGTACCGATCAGGACCAAGAAGCTCGGCGACGGTTTGCTCGACCCGCTGATCGGTGGGAAGGCTCGTGTGATCGCGATCCTTCGCGTCGGTTGTGTGAGCGGCGACATCTTGTTGTTCGAGCATCCGTACCACACGGGCCTCCTTCGTCGCAGGGGCATACCAACAGCCCTGCGCCACACGGCACACGCGTTCCACAATCACTTCAGTCCGTTCCCATCCCCAACGGCGCAGGCCTATGGAGCGGGTTGCCCAACCATGGGCCCGCGCTCTCGCGGCCTCCGCGAGCCACACACGCGTCAGAGCGACGCGCGGCTTCGCGCGCCCCGGCGCAGCCGCGGGCGCACCGGGCCCCGCCCAAACCGAACCGGGCGAACCAACCAAATGCAAACCCCAACCC